>NZ_CP055263.1:1315000-1615000 GCF_014217835.1 Metabacillus sp. KUDC1714 | reverse complement strand
TTCAACAGCCTTTTTTTAATCGTTTACGAAATTATAAAATTCTTGAACTGTGGATAAGCGCACGACATCCAGCTCCAGCGCCTAGCCCCTCTAGGGTCTAGCTAATTTAGAATTGAAGGCAAAAAACGCCTTCTATTCTAAATCATCTTATTTGCCTGAGGCTGATCAAGGCGCTTGCGCTTTTGTTCATTCAGCATAGAGGAAGATCGATTTGGTTTTAAGCTTGAAATCATGGAAAGATAGTAATGTATGTTATAATAGTTATGATGAAAGTTAAGAAATAGGGGCTGGATAAAAAAGTCTATGAGTAGAAACATCAATATAAATTGTGTTGTTAAATAAGAAAGTTAGTAGATTGCAATAGAAAGCGAAGGGAGAAATAAAATTGGCAAGTATGGTTGATCCTCATAAGAATATTTCCTTATATCTTCAAGTAAAAGATATTCTTGTTAAACGAATTCAAGAAAAGGTATGGGCTCCTAATACGTTAATTCCTACCGAACAAGAATTAATGGAAGAATTTAATGTAAGTCGTACAACTTTACGTCAGGCTATTTCTATCCTCGTGCAAGATGGACTATTAGAGAAAAGGCAAGGAAAAGGGACGATTGTAAAGTCACAACTACTTACGGGGAATGGAAGACTAAAGGGCTTTGCTGAAGAGGCAACTGATAAAGGGTTGACTCCTAATTCTAAGCTACTGCGAGTCGAATTTAAAAATGATTTATATCATGAAAAATCCATGCTAAATATTCCGGAAGATGAGGAGGTCTTAGTAATTGAACGTATTCGATTTGCTGACCATGTACCAATTGCGATTGAACGTACATGCTGGCCTGCTCATATTGGAAAGCTATTTAAAGATCAGGACTTAGATAGCGCAAAGTTTTATGAAATCCTGGAAAATAACGACATCATTTTGAAACGTGCACAAGAAAAGATCTCCGCTATTAATGCAACATTATTTGAGGCGGATTTATTAGGAATACGTGGTGGAGAAGCCATGTTAGAAAGAGAAAGATTAAGTTTTGGACTGGATGATAAACCAATTGAATTTTCTACAATGAAGTTTCGTAGTGATAAGTACCATTATAATATTGAACTTACTAGATAAATTAGAATACACCTATTATTCTAACGATTGGACAGTGATTTAGATCATTGTCCTTTTCTAATTGATATAGTTGTATATGACGTTTCGCGTAGGTCTACAAGGTACACGATTAATAAAATGAAGAGTTTTTAAGAAAATTGAAGAAAACACTTGAAATATTGTAGACGGTTTCATATTATAGTATTAAAGATACCTACTTTATTATTAAAGGTAACTACGTTTTATGCTTGAAGTGTATGTTTAAACAAGCTAGTCTGATTAGAACTTCAACTTGCATTTTTTAAAAAACTAGAATGATAATGAATTTGCAATTATGTATTTTTTTACACCTAAAGGTAACTATGTATATTTTTTTGTAATGATGAATAGTTAGTGAGTGTAGGTAGAATGAGTAGAGGAGAAAACGTCATGACAAATACAGTAATCTTATATCTTCCAATTGGAAGAAAAACATTTGATCTTGAAGCAGGAGAAATGTATCGTGATCAAAGCATGAAATGGCTTCAAGAAAGTGGCCATACGATTGTAGCCCCGAATGAAATTCTTACTTCTGTAGAGGAACTTGATCAATTTTTAGCATCAGTATCCATTGAAGTAGACACCGTTTTGTATCAAAGCGTAACATTTGCAGATGGCGAATTCATGGTTAAGGCACTAGAGTATTTTAAGGTACCAGTTATTGTCTGGTCAGTTCGAGAACCAAGTGTCGGTGGTCGTTTACGATTAAATTCGTTGACAGGTGGCAATAGCACAAGCAATGTCCTGCGTAATCATCGTCACCCATTTGCATTCGTATTTGGAAATCCAGATGAAGAGAAGTTGCAAAAGGAATTGCTTCAGAAATTCGGTGTCATGAAAGTATATAAATCTTTGAATCAATTAAAAATTGGGGTTGTTGGGGAGTATCCGCCTGGATTCTTCTTTTCAGATGCCAATGAAGGTGAACTTAAAGAAGTCCTAGGTATAACACTTCATAAGATGGACCTTCAAGAGGCATTTAAAAAGTGTGTAGAACTTCCAGAAGCAGAATGGATTGGGGAAATTGATCGGGCAGAAGAACAAGTAATTGGCTTGAATCGAGAGGATGAGACAGTCAAGAGATTCGCACAGTTCTCAACATACGTTAAAAAACAGATTAAGGAAGAAGAGATTAAATCAATCGCTATGAGATGTTGGCCGGACTTTTTCAACGAGTTAGGGGCAGCACCGTGTTCGGTATTATCACAGTTTACGGAGGATGGAATGGTTTCTTCATGTGAATCAGATATACACGGATCAATTTCTATGTATATTTTACGAGAGTTAACTGGAGGAAGTGCTCCATATTTAGGAGACTTGGTCCATGTAAATGAAGAAAAAAACTCAGTTGTATTTTGGCATTGTGGGGCTGGAGCCTACTCTCTTGCTCATCCATCTACAGGAGCAACAGCTGGTCTACATCCAAACCGTAAGATGGGATTTGCAATGGATTTCGGTTTAAAAGCTGGGGAAGTGACCATTTTCCGGGTAAGTCATACGCCAGATGGATATCGACTACTTGTCATGAAAGGCGATGCACTTGATGTGGAACAACCCTTTAGCGGAACCTCTGTTGAAGTAGCAATAACTACAGACGTTACAAGTACGCTGTATGACCTTATGAATTCTGGATATGAGCCACACTTTGCTTTAGTGTATGGTGACGTAACCAATCAGCTTATTGAACTTGGCAGATTACTTAACATTGAAACGAATGTTTTTGTCTAAGAAGTATGGTTTTTACTTCCACACTTAATGACTAGAATTTTTTATTGTTGAAGGGAGTTTTTAATAAGTGGGGAGTAGTTTTGAGCCTACTAAAAATAGTTCACTTTATATACAGGTTAAAGACTCAATTATCAAACGGATTCAGGAAAAAGTTTGGTCACCTCATTCAATGATTCCGACTGAAAATGAGTTGATGGTCGAGTTTAATGTGAGCCGAACAACAATACGACAAGCGGTCTCTATCCTTGTCCAAGAAGGAATCCTTGAGAAGAAACAGGGGAAGGGGACAATCGTAAAGCCTAGAGTTTTTGTAGGGACCTTAGGTAAGTTAAAGGGATTTGCTGAAGAAGCTTTAGAGAATGGGATTATCCCAAGCTCTAAATTGCTGTTAGTTAAAACGAGTAAAGATTTGAACTATGAAAAGTCAGTACTTAAGGTGCCGATGGAAGAAGAAATCGTTGTCATTGAACGTCTGCGTTTTGCTAATCAAACACCGATTGCAATAGAGCGCTCATGTTGGCCTTATGACATTGGAAAGTTGTTAATTGATCAGGATTTAAATGGCGCAAACTATTATGAAATATTGGAAGAGAATCATATTATTTTGACGCATGCCTTAGAGAAAATCACTTCGATTAATGCCACGTTATTTGAGGCTGATTTGCTTGGTATCCGAGGTGGTCAAGCGCTGTTAGAAATGCAAAAACTTAGTTTTGGAAGAGAAAATAGGCTAATAGAATTTACAACGACAAAATTCTGTAGTGATAAATATCAATACAATATTGAATTGGTCAGATAAGGTAATGCTTAAAAAATATAAAGGAGTGGGAACTATGACAACACTAACGACTGGTAAACAATATGGATTGTATATAAATGGGAAATGGGAACAAACCGCAGAAATGATGGAGGTATTAAATAAATATAATCAAGAGGTAACTGCTCATATTTCAGTTGCAGAAAAGGAACATGTGGATGCTGCAGTACAAGGTGCAAAAGAAGCAGTAAAAGCTCCATTTTCACCGTATGCGCGCTATGAAGTATTAATGAAAGCAGCGCAACTATTAGTCGAACGTTGTGAGGAATTTGCTCAAGTACTTGCCTTAGAAGTGGGGAAACCAATTCGCGAGTCTCGAGGGGAAATTGAGCGTGCTGCTCAAACATTAGTAATTTCAGCTGAAGAAGCTAAACGTATTCATGGCGAAGGGATTCCAGTAGAGGCAGCACCAGGTTCTGAAAATCGAATGGCTTTTACAGTTCGTGTACCTGTTGGAGTGATTGCTGCTATCACACCATTTAATGTACCAGTTAACCTAGTTTGCCATAAAATTGGTCCTGCCTTAGCAGCTGGAAACAGCGTTGTATTAAAGCCTGCAGAAGTAACACCAATTTGTGCGCTGATGTTAGCGGAATTAATGGAAGAAGCAGGTCTTCCAAAAGGTCGTCTTCAAGTATTAACAGGGGACGGTGCAAAAATCGGTGAATGGCTGTTAGAAAACAAGGATGTAAATATGTTTACGTTTACTGGAAGTCCTCGGGTTGGTGAATATATTCGCTCGAAGGCAGGATTGCGTAAAGTGGCATTGGAACTAGGAAACAACTCAGCAACAATAGTTCATAATGATGCAAATATAGAACAGGCAGCATCTTTGATCGCACAAAAAAGCTTCAATAATGCCGGTCAGGTTTGTATATCTGTCCAGCGTGTTTACGTTCAAGAAGACATTTTTGCCTCATTTATTGCTTTATTAAAGCAAAAAACTGAAAAACTTGTCGTAGGTGATCCGTCTGATGAATCAACTGACATTGGTCCTATGATTCGTATCGGTGAGGCTGAGCGTGTTGAAAGCTGGGTAAATGAGGCAGTTGAGCAAGGTGCTACAATTGCATTAGGCGGAAAGCGTAATGGTGCACTATATGAACCTACTATTCTTACACATGTAAATGACGATATGAAAGTGTGTCGCCAAGAAGTATTTGGACCAGTTGTTTCAGTTGCTACCTATAAAGAAAAAGATGAAGTTATAGCCAAAGTAAATGATTCAGATTATGGCTTACAAGCTGGTCTTTTCACAAATGATTTACAATTTGCAATGAAAGCTTCCCGTGAAATTGAGGTTGGTGGACTAATTGTAAATGACGCATCTGCATATCGTGTTGATCACATGCCATATGGTGGAGTGAAAAACAGTGGTAATGGTAAGGAAGGACCGAAGTACGCAATTGAGGAAATGACGGAAGAGCGTATTATCGTATTAAATTTATAATCATATTTTATTAGTAAAGGAATGAAGGTGAATAGAGTGGACTTTTTCCTAATCCTTATTCCGATTTTTGGTATATTTGCGCTCGGTTTTATTGGTCAAAAAAAAATAGGGTTCCATACGAAAACAATTTCGACAATGGCTCTTTATTTAATGTCACCTGTTTTGGTATTTAGAACCTTTTATACAACGAAATTCGAACTAACTTACTTATATATGACACTCTATACATTTGCGCTATGTTTTTCTCTCATTATAGTTGTCTATTTGATTGCATTTATACGAAAGTATTCAGTTAAAGAAACGTGTGGAATGATATTAGCCTCCTCCTTTATGAATAATGGTAATTACGGAACCCCCGTAGTGTTATTACTGTTTGGAGCAGCAGGCCTTGATTATGCAATCGTATTAATGGTCATTCAACAGCTCGTTATGTGTACAGTAGGTGTTTATTACGCAGCAAAAGGCAGTCCAGAAGGAGATGGCATTCGCTCTGCTATTCGGGCGGTTCAACGCATGCCAATGGTTTATGGAGCAATTTTTGGATTAATTCTCCAAATTATGAATATTAGTTTGGGGAATTCAATTTTACAAGCGGTTGACATGGTTGCCGATGCAGCTATTCCAACGGTAATGATTGTACTCGGAATGCAACTTGCTAAAATTTCAGTGAAAAAATTAGAGAGAGAAAAGGTTTCACTCTCTCTTATTACAAAGTTAGCAATATCACCAGCAATTGCCTATTTATTTACTTTGTTCCTTCCTGTTGACGTAATGGTAAAGCAAATAATGATAATAATGGCAGCAATGCCGACAGCAGCGAATACGACTATGTATGCCCTACAGTTTAATACAGAACCAGAATTTGTCTCAAGTGCAACGTTGATTAGCACATCCCTAAGTCTAGCTACTTTACCTATTATTTTTCTGATCGTTCTTTGATGTAGTCTTAACTTAAGTACCTGTTCATCTTAAAAGGCTTTCTCCCTTGATATGAATTACTTTTAACATCATTATGTTTTAGCTGGGACATTTAGGAATAAAAACAAAGGGGTGAATACAATGCCTAAGTTATTAAAATTAATGATTTTCTGGGTAATAATATTTCCAGTTACGCTAACAGGTGCTGCAGTTTTAGCTGAACTCCTCTTTGGAGCGAAGTTTGAGTTTGTACATTATGTACCAATATTTTTAGGCTGGGCTATAACGGGAATGCTCGTAGGATTGGTCATATATATAATTCAAAAGCGAAATTTGATTCGACATTAGCTAATTGTGTTTAATATCCTCATTATAAATAAACAAATGAAAACCGCTTGATGGCCAAAGCGGTTTTCATTTGTCTATATTTAAGTATAATAATTTCGCAATCAAACTGCCGCGCTACTTCGAAACCTTCTTTTCAATTAGCTTAACAAGCTTCTCCCACT
Organism: Metabacillus sp. KUDC1714; assembly: GCF_014217835.1. NCBI lineage: Bacteria > Bacillati > Bacillota > Bacilli > Caryophanales > Bacillaceae > Metabacillus > Metabacillus elymi. The sequence continues at coordinate 1,608,446 of NZ_CP055263.1, read as the reverse complement.
GCGGGGCTTTTTTTTCCTCTATTTTCTTTGCCTTTTTCTGCTTAGCTGCCATTTCAAGAACCCCTTTTAAAGAACAAACTGATTTATCAACGATTATGAACAATTTATCTTCGATTTATCGAATTTATCTTCGAAAACAGACCATTTATCTTCGATTTTTCGCATTTATCGACTATTAGACAAATTTCGAGTTCCCCCGACAAGACTAAATCGATAAGGTAAAGAGCTCTTCAAGTTCATCTGCCGAAAGCTCAGTGATCCAATTTTCACTTTGGATAATTTCATCGTTTAATGACTGCTTCTTTTCTAGCATCTCATCAATTTTCTCTTCAATTGTCCCAGTTGTGATGAGCTTATGGACGTGGACAAATCGGTCTTGACCAATGCGATAAGCCCGGTCTGTTGCTTGGTTTTCAACGGCTGGATTCCACCAGCGATCATAATGGATGACATGATTAGCGGCCGTTAAGTTTAATCCGGTTCCGCCAGCCTTTAATGAAAGAATTAAGAATGGGTACTCCTTATTTTGAAAGGATTCAACCATACGATCACGTTCAGCCTTCATCACACTTCCATTTAAAAATAACACCTTTTCCCCAAATTCCTTTTCAAGTAAGCTTTTCATCATTTCACCCATGCCAATGTATTGCGTGAAAATAAGACAGCTTTCCTGCTGCTCACGAATATTTGTTGTTAATTCAACAAGCTTCTCAATCTTATGGGAACGTGTAACAAGCTGCTTCGGCTGCTGCTCTTTTAAATATAATGCAGGGTGATTACAAATTTGCTTTAGCTTTCCTAGCATTTTTAAAATTAATGCCTTTCGCTGCATCCCAGCAAGTGATGTTACTTGTTCAAATGTATCTTTAACAAGCTGCTCGTAAAGTGAGGCCTGTTCGATCGATAATGGAATATATTCCTTTTGCTCCTGCTTCTCAGGGAGATTTAATGCAACTTGTTCATCACGTTTCGTTCTTCTAAGCAAAAATGGTTTAATATAGCGCTGCAGCTGTTCAATTTGTTCAACATTACGTTCCTTTTCAATCGGTAATACGTAACGCTTATGAAAGCTGTGCAAACTTCCTAAATAACCGCGATTTAGAAAATCATAAATCGACCAAAGCTCAGTTAAGCGATTTTCCATAGGTGTACCAGTTAATGCAATATGATGCTGACCACGCAGCTTACGAATCGCTCGTGATTGCTTTGTATGAGCATTTTTAATATTTTGTGCTTCATCTAGACAAATCGTACTCCATGCAATTTCTGAAATTTCCTCATAATCAGCATGTGACAATCCGTACGATGTTAACACAACATCCGCGTCCTTGATCGACGGATTAAACTTTTCTCCCTTGGCACGATTTGCTCCATAATGAAGCTTCACGCGTAGATGTGGAGCAAACTTCTCAAATTCCTTCTGCCAGTTTCCAAGCACAGATGTTGGCGCAATGATCAGTGCAGGTTGTTCAGGCTGTTCTTTTTCTAATACATATGAAAAATACGCAATCATTTGAATCGTTTTTCCAAGACCCATATCATCTGCTAAACAAGCTCCAAAGGAAACACTTCGTAAAAATAACAGCCAATCAACACCGTTTTGCTGATAGGGACGTAATGTACCAAGGAATTCGTCAGGAATCGCATGTGTAGGCAGCTCACTCGTATCTGTAAGCTTTTTAAGCATGCCCCTCATTTGCTGATTTAGCTCAATTTGAATATTGGCAAAGGCACGAGTATCAAGGACTTCATCGTCATCAGCATCTACATCCTTTGCATTTAGCTCCTGATGTAAAATATCTGAAAGATGCATACCTTCCCGGTCAGCCTTTTTCAAAATTGCCTGGACCTGCTTAATAAATGCGGGATCAAGCTTTATCCATTGCCCTCTGAAATTAACAAGGCGTCGCTGCTGTGAAACAAGTGCTAGAAATTCCTCTTCACTCATTTCCACACCATTTGTTGCAAAGCGCCAATTAAAATCAATCAGTGAATTCATCCCAACAAAGGACTGTCCACGTGGAGAGGACGAGACCTTTGCTTTAAGCATAAGCTGAGATTCCTTAACAACCTGCCACCATGATGGAAGCAAGATTTCCACACCCATATTAATGAGTGTTTCACTTGCATCTGTTAAAAACAACCACGCCTCATCCTCTGTAACAAATGTTGTCCCAGTTTGAAAGCTTAACCATGGAACTACCTCGGAAAAGCGCTCCTGCTCACGCTCAATTTTGTGTTGATATGGACGCCATTTTTTTGGGAGCTCACCTTGAAAGTGGACAATTTCATCCTCATTTGCCTTGCTACGAAGAAGGATTTCAAGCTGCCACTCATCACCATCTAATTCTGGCTCATTTAACCGAAGGCCTACAGTAAACGGTGTATCATCGATATGCCAGCCAATTTTCTCGTGGAAATCCGTCTCATCGATAAAATGCCCTTGGAAGGTTGTTAAGACAGGATAAGCATTAACAATATCAGACCAGGCATCATGTAGAACACGATCGTTGTTAATTAAGTCGGTAAGCGCAGCTGAGAACCACTCTAACGCGAAGCCTTCTAATTCGTTTTCAGTATCCTTAAAGCGTGTCACACCTTGCTTCCAGCCTGAAAAATCAGGAGCATATTGCCCATTTGCAATCAGCTCATAGATGGAGTGTGCCTCATTCGCTAGTTTTTCAGCATCCTCTGATAACGTTATTGTCGCAAGCGAATTATACGTTTCTTTTCCAAGCAGCTCGACCATCATCCATGGTGACAGCTGCACCGCGGGCATCCCGATATAGCTAATGTCTTCCAAATTTGTTCCATAAAAGGAGGACTCATGCCAGGTGAAAAGGTAGCGGGTAAATTCAGCAATTTCTAATGGGCTGTCATCATGCTCTGATGTACAATACACATAAAAATGATAGTCCTCAATTTGCTCCGCATGAATGACAATGTTAACCGTATTAATCATGAATTAGCTTCCCCTTCTTAAGTTCTTCTTTAAAGGCACGAAGACGCTTATGCTCCTCTGAAAGATGCTGGATATAATTTTCCCACGCTTCTTCCTTTTTTAACTTTTTATATTGGGATTTAATGCGTTTTAAGTAACGTACAGCCATTTTATAGTTTTCCCTTGTTTTCATGCCAATTTCATCCTGAACTGATTTCACATAAAGCGGCAAAAGTACACCTGGTTCACTTTTTTCAATGTCCTTTAAAACATAGGAATCCATTTCATTGAGCGAAAACCCTAATAAGGTTTGGAGCTCAATCCATGTTTTATACTGCTCTTTATCAAGCAGAAAATCATGATACTCGGCATAGCTAAATGGAAGCATTTTACGACAAGCTTTTTCAAAAAGCGGATCATCCTTTGTTGCGTTTCCATACTGCTTAATTAATTGCAGCATATAGCGAATCGTTTGTCGTTTTTCCTCAAAGGGCAGTGAACTATTTATATATTCTGTCGAACTGTTCATCATGTAAGAAACCCAACCTGAAAGGCGCTTCCAATTCTTCTTTTTCAAAATATCCTCAATCCAGTTAAATGTAAATGGCAATGCAGCTGGAGTCAGTTTACCCAAATTGGTGAAAATCTGCTCATCACGGGATTGAAGAAAATCCATATGCATTAAAGCTGTTTCCATTTCTACTGCAAAATCTGATCTCAGTTTTTGCTCTTGTTCAAGACGCTCCTCAAGCCACTCTCGCTCAATCGAGATAAACTTATCACGTCTTAATAACTCAATCCAAAGCAATTGATAAAGATTGCCCCGTTCATACTGGTAGTGCTTGCTCGTATAAAGAAGCTCCCTAAAACGCTCGACACTATCAACCAAAAGTGGATCAAGCGCAAATGGCAATGCGTAACGCTTCATCTCACGGATCGCTATTTGAACATTATCGATCAGCTGATCAATAAATGGATAAATAATATGTTGTAACATATAGTCAGTTGGCTTCGTCTCATTAATAAGATGCAATATTTTTAAAAACACAGTCACCGATGCTTGCACAATAAAAAATTGCTTCATCTCAGGAGACTTAGGTGCCTTTTTTTTAATAGAAGAATAATACAGATGAAAAAGACTCTGAAAAAGCTGGTGATTTGAAGGAACCTGCTCATACCATTCATCATACTCACGATCAAAAAACGCAATCCAGCTTGCTAAGGATGAATCTTCATAATCTTTTTCCGGTTTAAAGAATGAGCTAGCCTTCCGAACATGCTTTAGTACATCATCGACCGGTTTATCCTCTTTCCATAGGTCAACAAACGTTCCGACGCGGTCAACGCTTGCATATACATAAAGGAAAGTAGCTATCCGGTGCCTGCAAATAGTAGATGAAGGACACGTACAAGTACTCATTACAAAATCGTCTAAATCTAGCTCAACTTGAACACTTGTAACATCCTGAACCCTTGCCGAAACAGTATGACTAGTTGTGCTTACATTATAAATACTGCCTTGTCGAAATAAGATGAGTCCTTTTTTAATTAAATTCCGATCATCCTCATCCTTATGAGAAAGCAATTGTTTAATTTGTTCACCGGCACCAAGCACAAGCTCTTTACTAAGTTCACGACCAAGCATATACAATGAACCCCTTTCATATGAAAAGCTAAAGGCCTAACTTAAACATCTCGGGCTTACACGAGAGGCTAGACGCTAGAGCTAGAAATAAATCTATGTACAAAGAATGTAAACTGTTCTTCAAATAAAAAACCTAATTCTTCTATTATAACTCATAATGATTTGTTCAAAAAGGTTTAGGGCGAGATTAAACAGGGGACATAAAAAAGAAGCAACAATCGAATTGTTTGTTCGTGAGAAGAAGTTAAGTTAATGATGAGTAAAAATCGCACAAAACAACACACTAAATTTTACAGTAGTAGGTATATCCTAAAAATGGCATGATCTAGATTTATTATTTTCTTGCAAGTTTTTTTGTTTGCAAGTATAATAGTCCCGTATTGTCTGAAATTGTAAAAAAAGAAAGGGATTTGTAAAAATGAAAGATAGTCAGCTAAAACAAGAAGAGCTGCTGCAAATTCTGTTACGCGCTCACGATAAAGGCGAAAAAACAAACGATATTACAACCAACGAATTATTAGAGGATCTAATCTCTCAAATAAAAAAAGTATACGCATCATAAAAATGCGAGCACCCTGGGTGCTCGCATTTTTTGGCTTTATTTGGGGACATTTTAAATGGGGACAGTCCCCCACTGCGTTAAAGTGGTAAATGAGGGACAGTCCCCCACAACGTTAAAGCGCTAAAGAAAACTTCTTTATTCTACAACTAAACCTATCAAAAAAATCAGGCTTAAACTAAAATACCATTTTCATTCACATCTTTCTGCCAACCTGTTTATACTATACTACGGTTCAAAAAAATAGATTTAATGAATCGGACCAAAATCTATAAAAACAAGGAGGAATGCACAATTGCAAGTAAAAGATTTATTCGATTTATCAAATAAAACAGCAATTGTTACAGGTGGAGGTAGAGGCTTAGGTGAAATTATGGCCCACGCTATTGCTGAAGCTGGTGCAAATGTTGTTGTTTGTTCACGTGACCTAAAGGCATGTGAAGCTGTAAGTGATGCCTTGGTAAAAAAAGGTGTTTACTCGCTAGCATATGAGTGTGATGTAACGGTAAAAGAAGATATCGAACATGTAGTAGATGAAACAGTGAAGCACTTTGGAACAATTGATATTCTAATCAACAATAGCGGTACATCATGGATCTCACCAATTCTCGACATGCCAGCAGACAAATGGGACAAAGTCATGGCTGTAAACGTCAAAGGTGTTTTTTTATTTTCACAAGCAGTAGCAAAAGTAATGGCAAAACAAAAATCAGGAAAAATCATCAACATTGCCTCCGTATCAGGCTTTGGAGGCACACTAGAATCCTTCATGAACACAACCGCCTATAACACCAGCAAAGGTGCAGTCATGACATTCACAAAAGACTTAGCCGTAAAACTAGCACCCCACAACATTCAAGTCAACGCAATCGCCCCAGGCTTCTTCCCAACAAAACTATCAAAACCCGTACTCGACCACTTCAGCGAACCCGTCCTAGCTCGCACACCAGCAGGCAGAATCGGCGAAGAAAACGACATCAAAGGCGCCACACTATTCCTCGCCTCCCAAGCATCCAACTATATCATCGGCCATACTCTAGTAATTGATGGTGGAATGACAGCCCTAGCTTAGAGAGGACGCATGGAGGGGACGCGCATAGCAGGGGACAGTCCCCAAAAAGCTGCTGCATTGTGCATTGTGGAGAGTCCTCTAGCGTTAGGGGGACTGTCCCCAACGCAACAATCTCTCGACGCAATCAAGGATTCTATAGAAATAAGGAGTGGATAATACATTATTGGGGACAGTCCCCAATAAAAGTCCCCCAATCCAAAAAGGAGTGATCAACCAACATGTCAAACGATAAGGCAAACGAATTTTATAAAGATTTAAAGAAGCTTGCTCAAGGAGGAGAATCACTGCTGAATGAATTCATTCAAAAGTGGCTAAATCAAGAAGAACTAACTCGTCTGGTAGGGAATAACTCAAACATGACAGGCGAAATCATAAAACGACTTCAGAAATATCAAGACCTCGTAACAACGGCACTAAAAATCCCAACAAAAGATGACATCGCAAATGTTGCAAAGCTTGTTCTCCAATCAGAAGATAAACTAGAACTAATAGAAGAGCAATTTCAAAAGCTTCAAAATTCCTTAGGAAATAATTGTGCAGAAAAGGCGCAGGTTCTAGCAGATACATTAGACAAATTAAACGAAAAAGTAGAGTGTCTCTCACATCGCTTAAGAGAAATAGAGCCTGAAAAAGAAAGACACACTAAAAAATCCTCAAGCTCAAAAGAGGAAAAACTAGCATTCCTAAAAGAACAGTTACAAATTAAATTAAACGAAAGCACATCAAAAATGGTAGAAAATGTCCTAAATCAAGAATCTCCACTTACAGCATTAAAGCGGAGATTGAAAAAACGTGGCTAACCACGATAATTACAAAATAGAACTAGAAGAAGCAAAACGCTGGAAAGGCTTTTTAAGCCAATGGGATGATCAAAAGCCTAAAGTAGGGCAAACACCGAAAGAAGCAATTTGGAGAAAAAACAAAGCCACACTCTGGCACTATCCCTCACCCAATAAACAATTTAAAACACCACTTTACCTTATCTACTCTCTCATAAACGAACCATACATCCTTGACCTCGGTCCAAACATGAGCATGATTGAAGCATTTGGAAAAGAAGGCTATGAAGTATACCTAATAGATTTTGGCATACCAGGCTATGAAGATAAAGATATGACATTAGATGACTACTTCACACGCTATATCCAGCCCGGGGCAAAACGAGCATTATCCCATTCAAAAGCAGAAGCCCTCACAGTCATGGGCTTTTGCTTAGGCGGAACCTTAGCCGCGATCTACGCGGCAATTGCTGATGAACCGATTAAAAACCTTGTTCTTCTAACAACACCAGTTGATTTTAGTAATGTGCCTGTCCTTGATAAATGGGCAGAGGCCTTCAAGCACGGCTCTCTAGACCTTGAACCCGCAATAGACGCATTAGGTCTAATACCTGCCTCAGCCATATGGGCAGGTATGCGCCTCGTGACCTCTCCGATCTATTTCAGCCCGCAAGCATCATTACTGCAAAAAAGCTATGATGACAACTTTGTAGAACGCTGGCGTCGCTTCAATATGTGGGCAGAGGGGCACATCCCATTACCAGGTGCAACACTTAAGCAACTATTAAACGACCTAGGAAAAGAAAACAAGCTAATAAACAACAAACTCAAGATTAACAACAAACACGCCTCACTCAAAAACATCAAAGCCAATCTATTATCCATCTCAACAACCTATGACCGACTCGTACCAGAAGAACAAATCAAACCAATCATGAAACACGTAACAAGCAAAGACAAAACCCACCTAAGCATAGAAGGTGGGCACGCCTCAATCGCCCTCACTGGAAAAATCCCAGACTATCTTTCAAGTTGGTTAAAAGATAGGTCCTAGGATTAATTGGGGACAGTCCCCCATCAAGCGGGGACTGTCCCCAACTTTGTAAAAATCTCCACCTTTTTTATTCGAAAAATGGAAAATCACACTTAAAATTTAAAAAACCCTCTCTTAAGGGACAGTCCCCCAAAAAAGGTATGTTTCAATTTATAACGAACTTTACCTAAGAAAGATCATTCCATCAAAAAGAAGAAAGGTGTGTAACAATGGCTAGACAAAATCGAATATGTTTCCCTGGCGCAACCTACCACATAACGGCAAGGGGAAACAATAAAAACACAATATTTCATGACGAAAGAGATTACTTTAAGTATTTGGAATATGTGAAAGAAACCAATAGTAGATACCCCTTCTTGCTTCACTCCTATTGTTTAATGCCCAATCATCTTCACCTCCAAATTGAGACACCACAAGAATCTATCAGTAAAATTATGAAACTTATCCAAATGAGATATGCAATGTACTTTAATAAAAGATACTCATTAGTAGGTCATGTGTTTCAAGAAAGGTTTGGTTCAAAGATAATCCTAAACGCATCCTACTTCATGACAGTTAACCGATACATCCATTTAAATCCAGTAAAAGCAAACATCGTTAAAAAACCAGAAGATTATAAATGGAGTAGCTACACTACATACATCACCCCAAATAAAAACCCGCTTGTAACGACCAGCAAAACCCTATCCTACTTTACAAACTCAAATATTCAATTATATAAAGATTACATCGAAGAAACGAAGGAAGAAATCGAACTTTAATCTGATTGGGGGGACAGTCCCCACATCCATCACAGTCCCCACATCCATCAAAGGGACAGTCCCCCCAAACAACTTCCTCTACCATTTCCCACCAACATCGACTACAATAACTAAAAAACGCTTTCACAACCAAAGGTGGGATAAAATGCACTATTTCCGTCGTTTCCTATACATATCAACCTTTCTAGTATTCTTACTAACTGCTTTTCTAACACTATATTACGGCAAAGAAACGTTTCATTTTGCTGAGGGGACAGTCCCCACTCAAGCATTGGGGACTGTCCCCAACAATACCTACCACTTCGTCCTAATCCCAGAAGAACTCGACAACGACTACTGGCGCTTGGTCGAAGAGGGTGCGCGCGATGCTGCCGAGTATCATAACGTGTATTTAGAATACTTAGGCCCAAAACAAGCCAACAATGATGAGCACTTAAAAACAATTGATATGGCCATCGCAGGGCTCGTTGATGGCGTGATCACTCAAGGCTTAGGGGGAGAAGCGGAGTTCGAAAAGCTCGTCACAAAGGCAAAGGAAAAGCTCATCCCTGTCGTAACGATTGACACAGATGCGCCAAACAGTGACCGCGCTGTCTACGTGGGCACCGATAACTATTACTCTGGATTTCTCGCCGGCAAAGCGATCATTAATGACACAACTGGCCGACAACAAGTTGCCATCATCACCGGCCGCCTCGATGCTTCACATCAAAAGCTTCGTGTCCAAGGCTTCAAAGATGCGGTAGCAACTGAAAAGCGGATCAAAATCATAACAGTTGAGGAGTCAAACATTACCGAAATCGGGGCTGTCGAAGCGGCACATAAAATACTTAAAGCACACCCAGCAATTACAGCCTTCTACGGCACAAGTGCGCTCGACGGCATTGGCATTGCCCAGGTCGTGAAAAATGCAAAAGCAGAAAAAGACCTTTACATCATCGGCTTCGACATCCTTCCTGAAACACTTGAATACATAGAAGAAGGAACAATCGAAGCAACAGTTGTCCAATTCCCATATCAAATGGGCTATGAGGCAGTTGAAAAGATGATCGAACTCAACAAAGGAGAGGACCTTGAACCACTCCAGCATACAGATACAAAGGTAATCCATAAAGAGGATCTCCCAATTTCACCTGCAGCAATAGGCGGAGGGCAACAGCCATGACTAGAATTCAAAACAAAATTTTACTATACTTTCTTGCTTTTGTAGTTTTATTTAACGTCGTATCCTATTCGATTTACCTAAGCAGCTCACAAATTGTTTCCGAATATCACGGTAGCTTTGAGCGCTTTTTACTGTTCAATGAAATCACTCAACAATCAACGCAAATCTATGAAAAAATCAATGCCTATGTTGTCGAAAAAGACCAGGTGTTTATCGATGAATATGAAGACATAAAAAAGCGCCTCCAAAAAAACAACGAAAGTCTAGCAGAAGATGCGATGACAGGCATTAATAAAGAAGAACTCGAAAAATACCAAAGAATGATTAAAAACCTAATCTTTGAAAGTGACGTCACAATCGCAGCAGTGCGCTTTGGCAACCTTGACCAATACACAACACATGCAAAAGAAGTGCGCAACATCTCGTCCTACATACTCGAATCCACCCTCCAGCTCTTAAACCTAGAGCTAGCGGATTATCAAATGTTTTATCAGGAAATGGAGGAGCGCAGACATGCATTCAAATGGTTCACAATAAATTTATTCAGCTCAACCCTGCTTTTTGCGATTTTAGTAGCCGTTTGGTTTTCGCGCGGACTAACAAGGCCACTTCGCAGTTTATCAAAAGCAGCAAAGGAAATCTCAGAAGGCAACTTCGATGGCCCACCGATTAAGGTGAAAACAAATGACGAGGTCAAGGTACTAAGTGATTCCTTCCAACACATGCGTGAAAACATTAAACAACTTATTGATGAAATAAAGGAAAAATCAGAGCTCGATCAATTACTAAAGGAGCTCGAACTTAAGCATCTACAAAACCAAATCAACCCGCATTTCTTATTCAATACGCTGAATACAATTTCAAGAACCGCGTATTTAGAAGATGCAACTGTTACATCGCGCCTAATTCAATCTGTCTCAACCCTATTACGCTCAAGCCTAGGCGACATCAATAAAACCGTAACCTTAAGAGCAGAAACAAACGTCGTCAAAGAATACTTTTACATCCAACAAACAAGATTTGCAGAACGTATATCTTTTGAAACACATATTGATGAAAGCTGCTTAGACGTAAAAATACCAAGCCTAACGCTACAGCCATTGGTAGAAAACTCCTTCATACATGGGGTCGAGAAACTGGAAGAGGGTGGTGTGATCAGTCTATCAATCTATCACAAGCACGACGAGGTCATAATAGAGGTAGGCGACAATGGAATCGGAATGGATGAGCAAAGAAAACAACAAATTCTATCAAAAGCTCAGACCCATTTACATGAAGAGCATAGCGGGCACTCAACAGGCATCGGTCTGCGCAATGTCATCAAGCGACTAGAGCTAGTATACAAGAAGCCAGGAATATTAGAGATTCATTCAGAAAAAAACAAGGGCACAACTATTAAAATCAAACTGCCAAATACAATAGAGGTATAAAGCGAACAAGGGGGATAAGCAATGAACATCATCATTGTCGACGATGAAATCATCGAACGAAAAGCAATGAGAAAATTTATTGAGGAAAGCTTTACACACATCAAAGTGGTGGGTGAAGCAGCAAACGGCAGACTTGCCATCGAACAAGCCAAAATACATAAACCAGACATCATGTTCATGGATATCCACATGCCAGGAATCGATGGTCTTGAAGCGATCAGACAGATTCTTCAAGAGCTGCCAAAAACAAAATTCATTATGGTTTCTGCCTATAACTCGTTTGAATACGCGAAAGAAGCGATGAAGCAGGGGGTAAAAGAATACATCTTAAAACCAAGCAACAAACAAGAAACCCTTGAAGCCATAATAAGAGTTGAACAAGAAATCAACCAAGAAAAGCTGCAGCTGATTGAATCTCAAAAGCTTACAGAACAACATATCATCACAGCGATTATTCAAAATGAACAAACAACAGATATTGAAACAATGTATAAAAATTATTATCAAAACGCATCTATGGCATTTTTTCAAGTTTTCACACAGAGCAAACCAGCACTCATCACAAACCTCCTAAAGGAAAAAGCACCATTCCCATATATCGAAAAGGAACTAGGAGACAAGCATGCAGTACTATTTATTACGGATAAAAAATCAGCGCATCACGTTAAAGCAGATGCGCTCACATTAGCGCGCACAATGAGCCAAGCCCTGCCCACATCAACTACAATCGGCATTGGCAACCCATTTGCTCAGCTAGACAAATTGTCAATATCCTATCAGCAAGCATTATTGGCATCTGCCCAACTAACAAAGGAGGCCAATGTATCCTACGGCTATCCCTTAACAGAGGAAAACGTTGAGGACGGGACATTAATAAAGCTCGAAAAGTCCTTAGTCAATGAAATCCAAGCAGGCAGACTTGAGCAAGCAAACGACTACTTCCATTTATATTACGATTATCTAAGCAAAGAAACAGATGAAAAGAACATGATCCATATTCTCGGAGAATGGGGCATTCGTTTGAAACAGTCATTAGAGAGCCAAGGGATAAAGATACGTGACATCCCGATATTAGAAGCGCAAACAAAGCAGGACTTTCTTAAGCTCATCCGGCAATTTTGTGAAAAAATCACCCTTCAAAAAGAAGGAAACGACTCAATCACTATGGCAAAACACTTTATCCATGCCCATTATCAAGAATCCTTCAGCCTTGAGGATGTGGCCGCCTACGTAGATTTAACACCAACCTATTTTACAAAACTGTTCAAAGAGCAAACAAAGCTAACCTTTATCGACTATGTAACAGCATACCGAATCGAAAAAGCAAAGGAGCTCTTACTGCAAACAAAGCTCAGCTTAAAAGAAATCGCCTATGAAGTTGGCTATAAGGATCCAAATTACTTTAGTCGTGTGTTTAAAAAATGGACAAACCGAACACCAAAGCAATATCGCAAGCCCGATGGTGCAACCACAAAATAATACAGAAATAAATAAAATAGTGCAGAAGTTTTCTAGAAAGAACAGATGCACTGACCTATATAATGGGGTAGGTAAGCGATTTCAACATAAACAAGGGGGATGCAAGATGAAAAAGAGTTTCCTTTTATCATTATTTTTAATATTTACATTGATCGTATCTGCATGTAGCTCAAATTCGAGCACAGAAGAAAAACCAGAGGGCAACAACGAAGAAGGTGGCGGTGACGCATCCGCACCATTAGATATCTTTAGCTGGTGGACAGGTGCAGGTGAAGAAGACGGGTTAAAAGCATTATTGGCATTGTTTGAAGAGGAGTACCCAGATGTACCAATTGAAAACGCAGCCGTAGCTGGTGGAGCAGGGACTAATGCAAAGGCAGTACTCGCCAGCCGTATGCAGGGTGACGATCCTCCGGCAACATTCCAAGTTCATGGTGGTGCCGAGCTTAATGAAGGCTGGGTAGCAGCAGGAAAAATGGAAACGCTTAATGACTTCTATGAAGCGGAAGGCTTAAACGATAAATTCCCACAAGACTTAATTGACATGGTAAGTAAAGATGGCGACATCTACTCTGTACCTGTAAATATTCATCGTGGAAACGTATTATGGTACAACAAAAAAGTATTTGAAGATAACGGCTTAGAAGCACCAACAACTTTTGATGAGTTTTTTGAAGTAGCAGACGCATTAAAAGCAAAAGGCATCACACCGTTAGCGCTAGGTGACAAAGAGCCTTGGACAGCAACACATCTATATGAAACAGTGCTTTTAGGAGTACTAGGCAGTGAAGACTACGGCAAGCTTTGGACAGGTGAACTAGCATTTGATGATGCAAAAGTAGTAGAAGCAACTGAAATCTTCAAAAAAATGCTTTCATATATAAACGATGACCACAGCTCACGCAACTGGCAGGATGCTTCGCAATTAGTAGCAAACGGTGAAGCAGCAATGAACGTAATGGGCGACTGGGCAAAAGGCTACTTAGTAAATGACTTAAAACTAGGAGTAAATGAAGACTTTGGCTATGTGCCAACACCAGAAACTGAAGGACTCTTCATGGTCATCACCGACACATTCGGCCTACCAAAAGGCGTTGACAACCCTGAAGGAGTCAAAAAATTCCTAAGCGTACTAGCATCAGTTGAAGGCCAAGACGCATTCAACCCATTAAAAGGCTCAATCCCAGCACGTATTGATGCAGACGTAACAAAATACGACCAATACGGAAAAGACACAATGGTAGACTTCAAAGCAGCCAAACTAGCACCAAGCCTAGCCCACGGATCAGCAGCATCCGAAGGCTTCCTAACAAAAGTAAACCAAAACATCAACATCTTTGTCACACAACAAAACACAGACCAATTCACACAAGAAATGACAACTGCAGCTGCAGAACTTAAATAATTTGAGTAATTTGGGGACAGTCCCCAAATTACGTAAGGGGACTGTCCCCAAAAGCAAAAACAAGCACCCAATAGCAAAGGGACAAAAAGTGGGGACAGTCCCCACCAACAATAAAACCAGTCCACACAAGCAATGGAGACAATTTCATCTAAAAAAGAGGGACAGTCCCCCCACACCGTAATAGGGACTGTCCCCCAAACCAATATCTCCACCCAAAACAACGCCTCACAAGGAGGAGAACCAATGCAAACAGTCAAACCTTATCCACAACAGAACACGGTTGCATCCCTAGCTAAAAAGAAGAAGCTATCAAGTGATCATCTTATGGCCATCGCATTTATCTTGCCATCATTTTTACTTATCCTGATCTTTGTATACGGCTTTATCGGATGGACTGGTTATGTATCATTTAGTAATTGGAACTCACTCGTTCCTGACTTTTCATTCGTAGGCTTAAAAAACTACATCTATTTATTCCAAGATTTCCGTTTCCAAGCCGATTTACGGAACACGATCTTTTTCACAGTCCTATTCATCGGTCTTGTGATCATAAGCGGCATGGGTTTAGCCGTTCTGTTAGATCAAAAAATCAAAGCCGAACCAGTCTTCAGAAACCTGTTTTTTTTCCCAATGGCATTATCATTCGTTGTAACAGGTGTTGTCTGGCAATGGCTTTTAAATCCATCAACAGGTGTAAACTTATTTTTAAACAAACTCGGCTTAAGCCCGAAATGGTACACAGACACAAACATTCTAGCAGGCTTTCAGTGGGGAAAAATAGAATTCGGAATTCCGGCTGCACTGATCGCGGTTGTAATCGCAGCGGTTTGGCAAATGACAGGCTTCTCTCTTGCGATGTATTTAGCGGGCCTACGTGGAATCCCTGACGAGGTAAGGGAAGCGGCACGTATGGATGGGGCATCAGAATTCCTCATCTATCGAAAAATCATTTTACCATTATTACAACCAATTACAGTAAGTGTTATCATTATCATGGCCCATATTTCCTTGAAAATTTTTGATCTAATCTATGCGATGACTGGCCCTGGCGCAAACTTCGTAACAGACGTCCCAGGTGTCTACATGTTCGAAACAACCTTCCGTGGCAATTATTACGCAAACGGTGCAGCCATTGCGATTATCATGCTCGTATCTGTGGCAATCTTCATCGTGCCATATTTAATCAACAGCAGAAAGGCGGAGGCATAAAATGGTTCTTCAACGAATGAGCAAACCAATCATCTACCTAATTTTAATCGCCATGAGTCTCTTCTTTCTCATGCCTGTTTACGTCATGATCATCACAAGCCTAAAACCTTTTGACGAAGTAACACTAGCAACAATGTGGCAGCTTCCAACCACACTCGACTTCAGTGGTTACTCAGAAGCATTCACAAAACTATCGCCAAACTTAATCAACTCATTTTATCTCGTCATCCCAGCCACATTGCTATCAGCAATCCTAGGCGCGATGAACGGATATGTCCTTGCAAAATGGAAATTTAAAGGTGCAGACGTCTTATTCACGGTCATTTTATTCGGTATGTTCATCCCGTACCAAAGCATTCTAATCCCATTAATCCAATTCTTACGTGAAATCGGACTTTACAACACAATCCCAGGATTAGTTTTCGTTCACGTCGTCTACGGCTTACCAATCACAACACTGATGTTCCGTAACTTTTACGCAAATATTCCAGACGAAATGATCGAATCAGCGCAAATCGATGGGGCAGGATTCATCGGAATCTTCCGTCACATCATGATTCCACTTTCGATTACAAGCTTTGTTGTTGTAGCAATTTGGCAATTTACAAATATATGGAATGAATTCCTTTTCGCCGTAACCATTACAACCTCTGACCAACAGCCGATCATGGTTGCCTTACAAAACCTTTCGGGAAGTCAGATTGTCCATTGGAACGTGCAAATGGCTGGGGCATTATTAGCAGCGCTGCCGACCTTGCTAGTTTATATTCTACTTGGAAAATACTTTGTAAAAGGGCTGCTAGCCGGTTCTGTAAAAGGATAAAAATAAATAGACAGATCCTTACAAACTAACTGTAAGGGTCTTTTTCGATCCAATACATTTAGAACAGTAGTACTCTGAAAATTCATTTTTAATGATTAGCGATAAACACCAATAAGTTGTAAAATGATGTAGAAGGAGGTGAAGGAACGATGGAAGAAAGATTAAATAGGATCGAAGAAATGTTAACTAACCTGATGAAAATGGTAGGAAGCATGCGGGAAGAACAGACTTCAATGAAACAAGAATTAACTTCAATAAAGGAAGAACAAACATCAATGAAGGAAGAGCAAACTTCGACTCGAGTTGAATTAAACGCTCTGAAAGAGGAACAAAAATCAATGCGAATCGAAAATGCGGAACGTCATAAGGAAATCATAAGTAGATTTGAATCACTTGAAGCAGATCACGAGTTCACATGGGAAAAGACAGTTCGAAATGAAAGAGAAATTGCAAAAGTAAAAAAGCAATTTGAACTGTGAACGGATCAAAATCCCCCAAATCCCTCTATACGCTTCAGATCCAGAGAAAAAACGATTAATATAACTCCTCAATTAAAAATTCCATTATAAGAAGTAGTCTCCTTACATAAATAGTAGGTTGCTACTTCTTTTTTATATAACAACCCTATTCCCCCTGTTAAAATAGAACTATATCAACAAAAGGCGGTGTATCTATGAGCATAAATAGAAACGATCCTTGTATATGTGGTAGCGGAAAAAAGTATAAGAAATGCTGTATGAATAATAACGTAGTATCACTGAATCATATTCGTGATGGTGAATTAAATAAACTACAGTTTGAATTGTTGGCTTTTGCTAATAACGAGCATGAAAGCTTACTAACTGATGTGTTAGATGATTTTCTAGATGATGAAGATTTACTTGAGGAAGAGGAAGAACTTCTTACATTTTTCCTAACTGTTTGGTCAATCTTTTCGATTAGATCTGATCATGGTCAATCGATCTTTAGTCAGTTCATTGAGGAGAAAAAGAGAGAGAAAACATTGCGTAGTTCTACACTCAATCAGCTAGAAGCGTGGGATCAAACAACTGCCTCTCTTTCAATCATAACGGACATCATCGACGATCTCCATCTAGTGGTTGAGGACATCTTTACAAATGAAAAGAAGCAGGTCAAGCTAACTGAAAAAAATGAATATCTCGAAGTGGGTGGATCACTTCTTGGCTTTTTGCTTCCATATGGGACTGAATTTACTTATTTCACGGAGTACCTTGACTTCGACGCGAATGAAACACCAATTCTGACTTCAGAGATTTTAAATATCTTTGATGAAAGTGAATACGCAATACACGAGTCATTTATGTTGGATGCCTTTCCGAGCATTATTATAAGTATTATTGTAGGCGAAATGGGCGAGGGCCCAGACATTGAACAAATAAATTGGGAGAACCCAAAGTATGAAGCCGTAGCAAAATTGTACAATGAGAAAAATGAGGAAGAAGATCTACCAAAGCAATTCCGGGATTTAGGTATCACGTTGTGGTATATCTTCTGTACAAAGGAAAAACCAGTTATCCGTAAACCTGAAGTTTATGCTTCAGCATTACACTATTTTATAGACCAAAAAGTACCTTATTTTACTTTCAATACACAAGCTGAACTAGCTGAGATTTATCAAGTAAGCAAAGGTTCTTTATCAAAAGCGTATCATCAGCTTGAAAAAAGCTTAGCAAGTGAGTTAGCAGATCTGTATGATTTCATGGAGGAAGAAGATGATTCATACTACTTACCTGACTATGATCTAGACGATTTTGATGAGGATGATTTTGAGGAAATAGACGATGATGAAATTGATCTTGAAGACCTTTTTTCTGAAGATGAAGAATCTCCTTTTAATAAAAAGCGGAAATAAGTGCTAGGTTTATTAAATGAAAAACGCCTTTCCTATTTTAACCAATGGGAAAGGCATCACTTCACGTAAAATCAACTTTAGTTCAACAATAATGTGAATAATGCGGTTAAAATAAATGTAACAACTGGGAAAGAGATATACAAAAGCGTTTTATTTCGCTTTTTAACTCTAGCAATTTCCTCAGGTGTTGCCCAATAATGGTTTGACATCAAATTGTTCTCCTTTTAGGTATGATGGTAGCTGGCTAGCTTTGCCCTAAGGCAGAGGCCCCTAAAGCTTTGCGTCATCACTTTTAAGTGATTTTGCCATTTTTTCTTATATCGGCTGAAATATGTCGAATTTTGTAGGTCTTTTGACCTATTATGAACTTTTAATGTATTTTAGGATGAAACTCTTATGAAAAAAGGTACCAAGCCTTTTAGATATAATAATAAAAATGCAGAGGGACAGTCCCCACCAATGTCCCTCCCACAAAATATCACCCCAAAAAAAGATAGAAACTAACAATAAAAAACGCTTTCAATATTTCCCTACCCTGATAAACTAAATATAGATATTCGATTGACTCTAGTAATAGAGGAGATTGAAGGAATAATAGATACCTAAATTGGGGACAGTCCCCCAACGCTTTAAAGCGATGAGGGACTGTCCCCGACACACACAAGGAGGAACCAAAATGTACACAATCGGAATCGACCTAGGCGGCACAAACCTGCGCATCGGTCTCTTCAACGAACAAGGTGAAATCATCGAGGAGCACAGCCGCCCAACAGAGGCAGAAAAGGGACCGGAATATGCGGTCAATAATATGACAGAAGTGATTGACAAGTTAAAGACACAATACGAAATCAAAGCAGTTGGCATAGGCTCTCCAGGTCCTCTCAACGCATTCGAAGGCGTCATCATCGAGCCACCAAACCTACCAGGCTGGGTAAACATTCCACTTGTAAATATGCTAGAGGAAAAAATAGGTTTACCAGTAAAACTAGAAAACGACGCAAATGCAGCTGCTCTTGCAGAGGCAACACTTGGCGCAGGAAAAGGAGCTAGCAGCGTGTTTTTTGTAACCGTTAGCACCGGAGTTGGTGGAGGGTACGTTAACAATGGCCAGCTCGTCTCAGGTGCCCAAGGAAATTGCGGGGAAATAGGCAACATGATCGTCAATCCAGATCCGAATGCTTACCAAGGACCTGGTCTAAATAAAGGTGCGTTAGAGGGTCTCGCAAGCGGCACTGCAATTGGTCGCATCGGACAAGAACGCCTAGGCATAACCAACGGCGCCCAGGGAGTGTTCCAACTTGCAGAACAAGGTGACAAAGCTGCACAAGAGATTCTCGACGAAGCGATCAATTACCTTGCGATTGGTCTCGCAAATATCGTTCACACAGTAAACCCAGAAGTAATCGTCATCGGCGGCGGTGTGATGAAATCCAAAGACCTTATTCTCGAACCATTAATTGAAAAAACAAAGCAGTATTTGTATCCAAGCTTAAGAGAATCCTTCATCCTAAAGCCAGCTTTATTGGATCAAAAGGCGGGTTTAATTGGTGCAGGACTGTTACCTAAATAAAAAAATAATCCCTCTCACGTAATTGAGAGGGATTATTTATATAAAAGAATGTATTTACAATATAGTTTTCAATAAAAGAAAGAATGAAAACCACAATGTGATCATTTGCGAAAATTCCCACACATTCCCTTACTTCTATGAAATAAGCGCTCCTTTATTTGTTTACAGTAACTCTCAATGATGCTAATGAATTCTTGTGTAATACCTTTTCAGCATGTGGTTAAAATAACTACATATGAAAGATTTCCAATTACTTGTTTAGTAGAAAATATTACTTTCCATCTACTCTTTTGTTCTAATTTATAGTAATATTTTCGAGAGGTGTTAAATGAAGAATTTTGACAAACTTCCAAAATCAATAAAAAAGACATTAAGATATATAAACCAGGATGTTAATTCTGTAGATAAGTTAGAGCAAATTGAGAAAACAGTAAATCTATACATCCAGAAAAGAAAGCAGCAATTAAAAGATGATTCAAGTGCATAGCAAACCAAAATAAAAATCCATTCTTTCACTTGTAAAAGAATGGATTCGATCTATTTGTCTTTTAAAAAATTCACAATAAGCTTTTCAATAAAAGAAAGAATGACAACCACAATGGAATACTTAGTAACATCCCCCACATAATTCCGTTAAAAACATTTCCTTGTTCTTCCATGATCAAACACTCCTTCGTATGTAAAAGTAACTTCTAATGTATGCTTGTTCTTATAATATTTGAAAACGCTTTCAAAGTAAATAGCCTTTTCAAAAAATGATTAAAACGAACTAAAACTGTTCTGTAAAAAGTAAAAAACAAGTTCCTATTACCCTAAAAAAGTAGGGACTCGTCTTACAAGATTTCTAAGGTGTTCAGACCATACCAGACCTACTACCCATCTTAATCACAGCTTATTAGCGTACTCACTTAGCCTTTTTGAATTTAAGAAATGAAAAATGTTAATTCCTCTTCTATAGAAAATACTTCATAAAGCGTATTGCCCCTTCAAAGTTCACAATAATAACATTACCTGACCAGTATCATACTATTCTTTCCCAATACATAATGAAGCCTATCTCACCAAACTAATCATAAATCAGCTAGAAATAACAAAAACTAACAATAAGTCCGTAAAATATAGGAGGCATAAAGCATGGGATCAAATTCAGGTAGCTCAGGTAGAGTCACTGTCATCTTTCATCATGATGAACATTCACTAAAGAAAATTCATAACCTAGCTGAATTAACAGCATTATTAGGCTCAGACCTAATCTTTATTGATGAATTTAAAGAACCAAAGAAGCTTGATAAAAAGGTTTGGAAGAGCCATGTAAACGGAATGAGTCTCGAAGTGTATCTAAAGTAAGAACAATGAAAAAGAGGCCAAGTAAGGCCTCTTCTAAGAAAAATTAATTTAATAAAAGCGTCACTGCTGCACTCAATACAATCGTAACAACAGGAAGTGCGATCACAAGAAGAGTTTTCTTTCTCTTTCTAGTTCTCTCTATCTCTTCAGGTGTAGTCCATGTCATCAAACCAATCTCCTTTTTTTTATGGAAGCTAGCTTGCATTGCTATAAGTAGAACCTCTATAGCTTTCCGTCATCACTTTCAGATTTTCATCATTACCTAAATTATGGAATACTTTATCAAGAAATTCATAAGGCAAACTCACTATTATTGGTAGTACTTTCTTTGTGGATTTAAGCCAATCAAGATAACCTGTAACTCTTCTCATCATAAACCGTCTAATGATGATAAAGCTGTGATGTTTATTACATATCATATTGGAGGACCCACAATGAAAAGAAAACTCGCCCTCATCATCACAATTTCAACAATCGGACTATACGCCTGCGGTAACGACCAGCCCACAACATCAGGATCAAACGAACAACCACCAAAAGAAGACCCAGCAACAAGCATGCAACTAGAAGGCTACGTCGTTGAAAAGACAGCAAATACAGTATTAGTCGTAAACCCCAATCCAAAGGAAGCAACTCAATCCAATGGCCCAGCCTACTTTTCAAATACACCAGACACACTTAAGATCGGAGACAAAGTCAGCATCTCCTATGACGTCATGCTAGAATCCTACCCAGGCCAAGCAGAAGCAAAAGCCGTAAACGTCCTAGAAAGCCACAAACCAAGTGGAGCAGACCTCACTGAGGAACAAGTGCTCAATAAAGCCTTAAGCAATAAAGAATTAAAAACTCCAATCTTATCAGTCTTTCATTATAATAAGGAAACAGACACATGGAAGATACAGGTGGATAGTATCATGGGAGAAAAAGAAGAGTTTATAATAGAAGATAAATACTAAATAAAAAGGCATTAGCGCTAACCATCAACTATTGCTTCCTAACCTCAGATATAAAAAAACTTACTAAATAGCCACTCCATGAAAAAATATGTCACTTCTCTAAAACCTATAGAAATAAAAACGACTAAGAAAATAACTTTCGACATATTATGTTGATACTTGCTATAACTTGTCAATTTATATTTATTTATTATATAGGAAAAGAACAGTACTATTTAACTACAACTTCTGTTATTTAAACAGAAAAGGGCAAACCTTTCAAAAGATAGGGTCGCAAAGCTACAGGTCTAAGGTGATCAACTATGATGGCTGAGCTGCTTAAAATATTTGATATTTTAGGAGATCCACATGCTAAGTTCTTTAATTATAGAAAAAGGTCTAGACAAAGAGTGGGTAGAATTAATCTTATCCGCACTAGAAATAGGAATATCTGTTGAAGAAATTAAAGCTTTCATCAATCAATCTCCCAGACCTGAATAAGGTCTTTTTTTTTTTACAATCTTATGAACACGTCATTTTCCTTAATTACCTTTATTATTTATACGGAGTGAGCCAAATCATCTATGGATATATCTAGGAACACAATCTTAAATGTAGAACATCAACTAGAAAATACTATAAGAAAGGACTTAATACAAACCATTAGAATCTATGGATTAAGTCACGCAGAAACCATAGCTATCGGTCAAAAAATGGATAAATACATATTTGAACTTCAGCTTATCAAACAATTCAAAGGTAAATGGTTTGTTACCAAAAGCCTATAACGGTGAAATCCATGATGAATTTTGTCAATTTATATTTTCCTAATTTAATTCCAATTATGGTACCATTTTCACAAATATCATTTACATAAGGAAATAATAAATTTAAAAATCAGAAAAAGGCTAACCTATTGAAAAATAGGGTCGCAAAGTTACAGACCTAAGGTTTAACACTATGGTGGCTGGACTACCGGATTTACATTCAGGGGGCTGCTGCGGTTGAAAAAAATCAAAGCAATTATTTGTTTTATTAAAAAGAACCACAAATACAGCTATTATTCAAATCAGTGTATGAGATGTGGGAAGAAGAAGAGAAGAGCTGCTTAGAGTGGTTCTTTTTCCTTATATATTTTTTTGTATGTAACTGTATTTGAACTAAGCTTATTAAATGTCTTTCTTGTAACAAGTAAATTCATCATTAACTTCCTTTGAAAATATGCACGATCGAGGGATGTAGTTTAAAATGTCATGCAAGAAATTATTGTAAAAAACATTATCAGCGTTATGTTGTGCGAGCAAGGAGAAAAGAAAGTACCATATAAAATGGTTATCTTAAGTCTCCTCTAAAATATTCTTCTACAAACTTAGACCCTTCCATTTTAATGCTAAAATTAATTTTCATGGTACGGTCCAATGATTAACAGTCTAATGTAATCATTAGTACGATTCATTGGCTCTATCTTTCAACTAATGTCTTCTGACCTCAGAAGTAAACACCTTACTATATAACCACTCCACAAATCGATAGCACATATATAGAAGTATAAACAAAATCAACCCTGCAACATCATAGCCTACATCCAACAGCCTACCACTCCGTGAAAAAAACAACTGAGCCACTTCTGTCAAAAAAGCAAAGCCTACAGAAATAAGCACAACCAATAACCAACGCTGCAACGCCCAATAAAGCAACATGGCCAAAAAGAAAAAACAAATGAAATGGCCAAGCTTTTGAATAACATATGTAATATCGTATAAACTACGAAGATCGTTAAGAAAAAAATCAGCAAGATTTGGATGACGTGTAAACTGAAAATGTAGCTCTTGCTCAGTAATGAACAAAAACAAACTCTCCGTACATATAAACATTAAAAGAATTCCTATATATAGCATAACAACAAAGATCTTCAACTAGAGTTCACCTCTTTAAGAGGATAAACACCAATGCAGTTATTTATTCCTCTAAATGAAAAAAAGCATCTATACGAGATGCCTAAGCAAACATTCTTTTAACAGGTTTTTTTCCCTTCTTAATATACATCTTCCCATCCTGCTTACACTTAAATAGTTTGATCCTAAACAAACGAAGTGGTGTATACACCTCTTTTAATTGTACTAAAGGCATCCCTATTATCCTCCTTTAACTCTATTTTGAATATGACTATACCGCAATAAGAGACAGAAATGAACCGTTTTGTTCTTATTTGAGAACGAAGTTAATTGTAGATAAATGTCGAAATGAATTTCCAATATTATTCTGTTGAGTGCATATAAATATCAAAGTATATTCATGTAGTTCGTAATACCCACGTTATTAAGGTGTAGATACGATTAACTGTAAAGAAATTCAAGCCGAAATATTATATAAAGATAAAGATAAGATTCGACAACTTTGTCGAAAAAAAGGGGGTCATAAAAGATGGCAAATTGGGTAACACCAGAAGAAATCTCAAGAAAAAAGGAATTAAGAAAAAAACTCATCACTTATTCGTTTCCAGTTCTAGCAATTGTGATCGGTGCACTTGTAACAATTGCAGCAAACGGATTATAGAGGAAGACTACCACCATCAGTGGGTGTAGTGTTCCTTCTCCCCAAGACCTATAGTGAGACTTATCAGATCTTTACTGCCAATAATGACAGGTTTAAAAAAATTTGAATCTGTTACTCTGCATTATACAAAGGATGAAAACACTTCCAACAGCACTTTGGTACAAATTACCCAAAAAATAATGTAAAAAAGCTGACAAAAAGATGGTAAAATAAGTTTTGTAAGTGAAAAACAAGAAGAATAGTATCCTTTTCTGTAAGAAATTGTAGATTTCTTGTGGAAATAGTCATTATATTTCTTTATAATAGTCAAGTCGTACTAAATTAATAGATTAAAATCTTTGGAGGTTATCATGGAAGAAACTATCAGCTTGAAGGAGCTGTTTCAAACTTTAAAGAAACGTCTCTCACTTATTATAATTATTGCAGCTATTGCAACGGCAACAAGTGGAATAGTTAGTTATTTTCTCTTAACACCTATTTACCAATCCTCAACACAAATTCTCGTAAACCAATCAAAGTCTGATGAACAGGTCTATAACGCTGGAGAAGTACAGACAAACCTTCAATTAATAAACACTTACAACGTTATCATCAAAAGTCCTGCAATATTAGATAGAGTCATTCAAAAGGAAAAACTTGATATGTCAGCTGGAGCACTTAATGGATTAGTAACTGTTTCAAGTGAACAAAACTCACAGGTTGTAAACATTACAGTTCAAAATGAAGATCCACAAAAGGCAGCAAATATTGCAAATTCAATCGCAACAACCTTTCAAACTGAAATTTCTAAAATTATGAATGTTGATAATGTAACCATCTTAACGAAAGCTCAATTAGGTGAAGATCCATCACCAATAAAGCCTCAGCCAGTATTAAACATGGCGATTGCATTGGTAGTAGGATTAATGGCTGGTGTTGGTTTAGCCTTTTTGCTTGAATATCTTGATAATACAATCAAAACAGAGCAAGACATTGAAAATCAACTGGGTTTACCGGTATTAGGTGCTATTACTACGATTAATATGGATGGCGAAGCAAACGAACATGCTAGTAAATCATCAATGATTAGAACGCGAGGTGAGTCAGTTGGCTCGTAAGGATCGAAAGCAATTATTTCAACTGCAAAACAGAAGTTTAATTTCATTTACAAGTCCAAAATCACCAATTGCAGAGCAATTTCGAACGGTGAGAACGAATATTCAATTTTCTAGTGTTGATGAAGATCTACAAACGATGATTGTTACATCTTCTGGTCCAGCTGAAGGGAAGTCAACAACAACTGCAAATTTGGCTGTTGTGTTTGCTCAGCAAGGGAAACGTGTATTACTAATTGATGCGGATTTACGTAAACCAACTTCTCATTACACTTTCCGTACGGAGAATCATGTTGGTTTGTCGAATGTTTTAACAAGACAAGCAACACTAGATGAAGCGGTGAAAACAACTGATCAAGACAATCTTTGGGTGTTGACTAGTGGACCAATTCCACCAAATCCGTCAGAGATTCTTGGTTCAAAAGGAATGCAAATGTTATTGGAGAAAGCAAAGAATGAGTATGATGTAATCATTCTTGATTCACCACCAGTATTAGCTGTAACAGATGCTCAAGTGTTGTCTAATTTAACAGATGGTGTCGTTCTTGTTGTTAGTAGTGGGAAAACAGAGATAGAGTCTGCAAAGAAAGCAAAAGAACTTCTTGATAGTGCAAAAGCGAAGATCTTAGGAGTAGTATTAAACAACAAGAAGGTACAAGATAGCCAATATTATTATTACTACGGGGGAAAATAGTCATATTTCGACAATATACCCCCCTTTTCTTTGTTTTTTGACCGTGATACGATTACTTAAGCCAAAATTATAGGGAAATAGAAATAGATAATAACCAATAAATTCCCTTGGGGGTGGGTCCTTTGATTGACATTCATAGTCATATATTACCTGGTGTGGATGATGGTGCACAGACAGTTGAAGATGCGATTAATATGGCAAAGTTAGCTGTTGAAGAGGGGATTACAAAGATAATTGCTACACCTCATCATCAGAATGGGAAGTATTTTAATAAGAAACAAGACATTATAGATAGAGTCATTGAGCTCAACCGTTTACTTCAAAATGAGAATATCCCATTAGAAGTTTTACCAGGTCAGGAAACACGTATTTATGGGGAGTTGCTAGAGGATCTGGAAAAGGGTGATATTCTTCCTCTTAATCATTCAAATTATCTGTTTATTGAATTGCCTTCAGGACATGTACCAAGGTATACAGAAAAGCTCTTGTTCGATATTCAATTAAAAGGGTTAACTCCTGTAATTGTTCATCCGGAGAGAAATTCGGAAGTGATCGAAAATCCTGATAAATTACTTAACCTCGTTAAAAAAGGCTCTCTTACTCAAGTTACAGCAGGGAGTATTACCGGACACTTCGGAAAGAAGATTCAGAAGTTTTCATTGCAATTGATTGAATCCAATTTGACTCACTTTATATCTTCTGATGCCCATAATATATCAACTAGAAGCTTTAAAATGAGAGAATCAATATCTGAAATAGAAAAAGAGTTTGGTAGTCAGGCGGTTTATTACTTTAAAGAAAATGCTGAATTACTTATACAGGGGCAAACAGTGTATAAACAAGAACCAAGTCAAATTAAACGTAAAAAATTCTTAGGTATTTTTTAATTGTTCATTGGTGATGTCTCCTAACCGTTATCAATGGAGGCACTCGATCACACTGTGGGTGCCTTGGATACCTTAGACACTTGTTGTCAAAAGTGGGATGTGAGGAAGGGGTGGATGCCCTTTTACCAATTTATTAAAGTACACATATAAAGATTTTTAACGAAAGAGTGGTTAATAATAAGTGCTTTTCCGTTAGATATCTTACATTTTAAATAACTTAGAAAAGGTGAACACATATGAAAATAGCAGTAGTCGGTACTGGTTATGTTGGTTTAGTTACTGGTACATGTTTATCTGAGATTGGGCATACTGTGATGTGCATTGATATAGATCAGAACAAAGTAAATAAAATGCGTGAAGGTATATCGCCAATTTATGAACCAGGTTTAGATGAATTAATGATAAAAAACATTGAAGAAAAGAGACTTTTTTTTACAACTAATCATAGTGAAGGATTTGAAAATGTTGATGTCATTTATATTGCTGTTGGTACTCCTGAGAGAGAAGACGGTTCAGCTAACCTTTCATTTGTTGAGCAGGTAGCAAAAGATATTGCATCACATATCGAAAAGGATGTAATAGTAGTTACGAAAAGTACAGTCCCCGTAGGAACGAATGATTGGATTAAAAGTGTCATTCAAAATAATCTTGTAAATAACGTAAAGGTTGATATTGTATCAAATCCTGAATTTTTACGTGAAGGTGCTGCCATATATGATTCTTTTAATGGAGATCGTATAGTTGTTGGTGCTGAAAATGTAACTGCTGCAAATACTATAGGAGAATTAAATAAACCATTCGGGATTCCAGTATTTAAAACAGATATTCGCAGTGCGGAAATGATAAAATATGCAGCTAATGCATTCCTTGCTACTAAGATTAGCTTTATTAATGAAATTTCGAACATCTGTGAAAAAGTTGGAGCGAATGTAGAAGATGTTGCCAATGGAATGGGACAGGATAATAGAATAGGATCTCAATTTTTAAATGCCGGAATTGGTTACGGAGGATCTTGTTTCCCAAAGGATACAAAAGCCCTTGTGCAAATTGCAGGTAATGTAGATTATGAGTTTGAATTGTTAAAAGGTGTTATCCATGTAAATCAAAAGCAACAAGAAATCTTATTAAATAAATTGGATGATAGATTTGATAGTTTAGAAGGTAAAAAGATTGCAGTGTTAGGTTTAGCTTTTAAACCAAATACTGATGATATGAGAGAAGCGGCTTCTATTGTAATTACAAAGTATTTAATAGAAAAAGGTGCAAATGTTGTTGCATATGATCCAGTTGCAATGGAGAATGCCAAAAAAATTCTAGATTTAAATGTTAATTATGCATCAAATACAATTGAGGCTCTAAAAGACGCTGATGTTGCTTTAATTTTAACTGAATGGAATGAATTCAAAGATCTAGAAATAGGATCATTTGAAAAAAATATGAAATTACCAGTTATATTTGATGGTCGTAATTGTTATGATCCTAAAATCGTTGAAAATTTTCATGTCGAGTACCATTCAATGGGAAGACCATCTATTAAAAATATACATTTACTAAATGTTTGAAAATCAAGGAGGAAATAAATTGAAAAAAGTAAGAAAAGCAATTATACCAGCAGCAGGATTAGGAACACGTTTTTTACCAGCAACAAAAGCAATGCCAAAGGAAATGCTACCAATTGTGGACAAGCCAACAATTCAATATATTATTGAAGAGGCAATTGAATCAGGAATTGAAGACATTATTATTGTAACAGGTAAAGGAAAACGGGCAATTGAAGATCATTTTGACCATAATTTTGAGCTTGAACAGAATTTGATAGAAAAAGGGAAACTGGATCTGTTAAAAAAAGTACAACATTCATCTGAAATTAATCTACATTATATTCGTCAAAAAGAGCCGAAAGGGCTTGGGCATGCAGTTTGGTGTGCTAGAAAGTTTATTGGTGATGAGCCATTTGCGGTATTACTTGGCGATGATATTGTTGAGGCTGAAACACCTTGTTTAAAACAGTTGATAAATGAATATGAAAAAACGGGTTCCTCTGTTATTGGAGTTCAAACAGTAACTGATGATCAGACTGACCGGTATGGAATTATTGATCCGTTAGAGAAAGACGGAAATCTTCATAAAGTATATCGTTTTGTTGAAAAGCCAGTAAAGGGAACTGCACCATCTAATCTAGCTATTATGGGCAGATACTTATTAACTCCTGAAATTTTTGATCTTTTAGAAAATCAAGAAACTGGCGCTGGTGGAGAAATACAATTGACGGATGCAATTCAGAAGTTGAATGAGGTACAAGCGGTGTACGCCTATGACTTTGAGGGTATTCGTTATGACGTCGGAGAGAAGTTTGGATTTATTCAGACTACCATTGAGTTTGCATTGAAGCATGAAGAACTTAAGGAACAGCTATTAGAGTTAATGGGGAAATTAGTAGAGCAAGAAAAAGTAACTTTATAGGGTGAGGGGAGCGAATTGTAATGACTAACCTCGCAAATCATGAATCGATAAATGCTCCTAGAGAAGGGATAAAGAATGACCTTGAAAAGAAGGTACTCTATAACATCTCGAAAAGAACTTTGGATATATTTGGTGCGCTAGTTGGTTTAGTTATGTTAAGTTTTATTTTATTAGTAATAGCACTTTTAATAAAACTTGAAGATCCGAAGGGTCCAATCTTTTTTTGTCAGAAAAGATTGGGTAAAGACGGAAAAGAATTCAAAATGTATAAGTTTCGTTCAATGATAACTGATGCTGAAACAAAACTTGAAGAATTATTAAAGTATAATGAAGTTGAAGGAGCCATGTTTAAAATGAAAGATGATCCACGAGTTACAAGGATTGGCAGGTTCATTCGAAAGACCAGCATTGATGAATTGCCACAGTTGTTTAATGTGTTAAAGGGAGATATGAGTTTAGTAGGTCCAAGACCACCATTACCACGTGAAGTCAATGAATATACTAATTATCATTTGCAAAGATTATTTGTAACACCTGGTTGTACCGGTGTTTGGCAAGCAAGTGCTAGAAATAGTGTTGGATTTGAAGAAATGGTGGAAATGGACTTATATTATATTCGTAATCGAAGTTTTTGGTTGGATTTAAAGATCATCTTTAAAACCTTTTTGGTTTTATTTGGTTCAAAAAATGCTTTTTAGAAAATGCAAATAATGTTAGTTAATTTGTTTTAACATTTATTTAGAATGCTAATGAATTTTGTGGATTCAAGTTATGTTTACTAGCATGGTGGCACATTATTTAATAATGAAAGAGTGAGATTATGAAAATATGTTATGCAGCTTCATCGGGTGGTCACTTAGAGCAGATTATGATGCTCTATCCTATGATGGAGAAATATAACAGCTTTATTCTAACTGAAAAAACCTTATATGAATTTAATTCAAAGGGTAAGAAATTGTATAATGTTTCCCAAGTAAACAGACGTGAGCTATTATTTGTATTTAAGATATTTCTTGTACTTATACAAACTTTATATATTTTCTTTAAAGAAAAGCCAGATGTTGTAATTTCTACTGGCGCATTAGCGACAGTACCAATCTGTCTTTTAGCTAAATTGTTTAGAAAAAAACTAATTTTTATTGAATCTTTCTCAAAAATCACTTCACCAACTATCACTGGTAAGTTAATGTATAAGATTGCAGATATATTTATAATACAATGGGAAGAGTTAAAAAAGTTTTATCCAAACGGGATCTATGGAGGGGGAATATATTGATATTTGTTACTGTAGGTTCACAAAAGTTTCAATTTAATAGATTATTAGAGGAATTAGATAATTTAGTTGAAAATGATTTTCTAAATTCTCATGAAATATATGCTCAAACCGGCTATTCAACATACGAGCCAAAGTTTTATACGTTTAAAAAGTTTATCAATAAAGATGATTTCTTAATAACTATGGCTAAGAGTTCTATTATTATTACTCATGGGGGAACTGGTTCAATTATTAACGGTGTAAAAATGGAAAAAAAGGTTATTGGTGTTCCAAGATTGAAAGAATTTGGTGAGCATGTTGATAACCATCAACTAGAGATCATAGAACAGTTCTCTAATTCAGGTATGATCTATTCATTATCAGATATAAAAAATCTCGGGAAAGCAATAGATAAAGTGGAGAATATGGATTTTAGAAAATACCAATCAAATACAGAAAACATCATTAATATATTAGAATCTTTTTTATCGCATGAAGATAATTAGCTTCCAAAGTATGTATCAAAAAAGAATTAGAAAAGGTGATTCAATGAAAGTAATTATGATTGGCTCTCATCTGCGTGTAACAGGCGGAATTACTAGAGTTGTAAAAAACTATTTAGAATCTGGATTACCCCAAAAAGTAAATTTCGAATACTTCCCTACTTATCATGGTAGTAATCATTTCCTTAATATATTCTATTATTTTTATCAGTTTTTCAAGCTTTTTATTAGATTATATATACTAAATGAACAATATAATGTAGCTCATATTCATATGTCATATCGAGGAAGCTTTGTACGAAAGAGATTCATTATTAATCTATTAAAAAAGAAAAAAATACCAGTTATACTTCATATGCATGGATCACAATTTAAAGATTTTTATAATGAAAGTTCAAATAGCCGAAAAAAACAGATTAAAGAAACCCTTAATAAAGTTACAGTTATACTGGCATTAGGTGAACAATGGAAAAAATACTATAAATCGATTAGTAATACTAATGTTGTTTCTTTAGATAATGCTGTTTTTCCGAAACAACTAACTAATAGTCCGGAAGAAAAGATTTATGTAACGACGATGGGAGTCCTTTCAAAGAGAAAAGGGACATATGATTTAATAGAGGCAGTTTCGAAAATAAAAGGTAAAATAGATTCTAAGTATAAATTTATAATTGCCGGTGATGGTGAAATTGAAAAGGCCAAAACCAAGATAAAAGAATTAGAGCTAGATGATATGTTTGTTATACCTGGTTGGATATCTGATCAGGAAAAAATTGATGAAATATATAGAAAGAGCATTATCTATGTTTTGCCTTCTTATAATGAAGGTATGCCAATGTCAATTTTGGAGGCAATGAGTTATGGTTTACCAATAGTATCTACAGACATCGGTTCTATTCCATCAGTTGTTAATGAAGAGAACGGCATTATAATCAAACCAGGTGATATTGAAGCCCTTTCTAAAAGTATAATTCAACTCCTTAATAATAATAATAAATTAAAGAAAATTAGAAGAAACAACTCAGAAAAAGTTAAATTAAAATATAACATCTATAATTCAGTTGACGAATTGAATGAATTATATAAAAAAGTGGCAATTAATAATTAAGATTTAATGATTTTAAACCTTAGAAGACAAAACTTTAGTTCAGTAGATTGAATATCAAGATAATATAGTTTAGGAATTTTTAGAAATAACATCCTCAAATTTGAATAGGCTATTTCAAAAGCTAATAAATGTCAATTCCCTAAACTTGGCCAGGAAGAACTATGACTTACAGTTTCGGTTTAAGAAATATAGTATGAATTATTAAAACTTACGAGATAATATTGATTAAGGAACAGTATTAATAGAGCCTAAAAACATACTTTGTCAATTTGAGAAAGATATTATATAGATTATTTGAACTTCATAGTAGGTGTTTAAATGAAATTCAGTATTAAAAAGTTAATTGTTTTTATAATGGTGTGTACCTTTTTATTTCAGGATACAATCCTTTACTATTATAATTCTTCATTTGTAAATAGTTTGGATGAATTATTTATTCTTTTGTATGCTACAATTGCTATTTTTTATTGTATAGGTAATGGGAAAATTAACAGGACTAGCTTTTTTATATTTATCTTATCAATAATTTATTTATTTATAGGCTTCATTTCAGGTGTAATTAATAGTAATTATCAGATATACAACTTATTAATGGGTGGGTTCCTAGTGGTTAAAGTCTATATTTTGATTTTTTCAGTTATAAATGTCCCACTCAAGAAAAATACTTCTATTTATATTGTTGAAGCAATAAAGTTTGCCGCGTACATTTGTGCTATAGTAGGAATATTTAATTTTATTTTACCCAATTTATATTTGAAAATATTCCCTTTTGGTTTTACTGATTATAGATTAGGCTTTACAAGCGTAATGTCTTTATTTATCCATCCAGGAATATATGGGTGGTTTATGTTATTTACTGCCTTTTATTATTTTAGTGAATATACAAGAAAAAAAGAAAAAAAGCTTATCTATAGTTTTTTCTTTTTTTCAGTGATGGCAATATTGTCCTTTAAGGTTAAAGTTATACTAGCAATTTTAGTGGTAATAGTAGTATATGTATATGTTATTGAAAATAGGAAAATAAAAGCAACACAAATCTTTTCTACAATTGGCTTATTATCAATAATTTGGTTGTTTTTTGGGAGGTTAATTTATAATACTTATACACTATATTTTACTCAAACTGATACTATTAGTGCAAGGTATGCTCTTTCACATACAAGTTTAGAAATCTTAAGAGACTACTTTCCAATAGGGGTTGGATTTGGGAAATTTGCTAGCTGGTTTGCAAGAATTAATTATAGTGAATTTTATTATAAATATGGTATAAATGATGTTTACGGATTAGATCCTCAAAATCCCTTTTTTGGTACAGATACTTTTTGGCCAGCAGTTATAGGAGAAACTGGATTTTTAGGCTTTGTTGTATATTGCGTATTACTGATATATATATTTAAAAGGTTATATTCAATCTATAAAAAAAATAAAGACAATCATTTCTGTTTATTTTCAATTTTAATCTTAGTCCAAGCACTTGTTGAATCTTCGGGAGAGCCAATATTCAATAGTTCTCCACAAAATATTATCATAGGTGTCATTTTAGGATTGGCTTTATCGAAAAGGAAGGGATACAATGCAAAAAATAGCATTTTATATGCATAATTTTAATGGAGGCGGTGCAGAGAAAGTAACAATTACTCTTGCCGATTTATTATATAAAGATGGATTTGATGTTTCTATAATAGTTAAAAATAATACTGGTGTTTTAAGTAGTACAGTTCCAAAATATATAAAGATTATCGATCTGAATGTTTCCAATAGTACTAAGATATTACGGAATATAGTAAATGTTTTGAAGTTAATTCAAATATTTAATAAGAATGAGTTTAAATGTATTATAAGTGTCACTAGAGGAATGAATTTAATAGCCTCAATTGCACGACGACTAGCCATTAAAACTAATATTCCACTTTTAGGAACTATCCATAACTCTGTATCCCAAGAGAAGATAAACTATCCTAAAATTAAGAACTATTTAACTAAAAAGTTAGATAGACAGTTGAATAAGATAATTGTTGTATCAGAAGATGCAAGAAAAGAATATGTTAATTTAACAAAAGTAGATCCTAATAAGACTATTACTATATATAATCCAGTTGTAAGTTCTGATATTATTAGAAAGTCAGAAAATTCCTGTCCGCACCCATGGTTAAAAACAAATAGAAATTTTAAAACTATAATTACAGCAGGAAGATTAACTTATCAGAAGAACCAGATACTTTTGTTGGAAATGTTAATAAAACTAAAAGAAGAGGTTGACGTAAGACTGATAATTTTAGGAGAAGGAGAACT
This sequence comes from Metabacillus sp. KUDC1714, assembly GCF_014217835.1. NCBI lineage: Bacteria > Bacillati > Bacillota > Bacilli > Caryophanales > Bacillaceae > Metabacillus > Metabacillus elymi. The sequence goes on along the minus strand of NZ_CP055263.1, from coordinate 1,573,547 downwards.
AAGGAAAGAACTAGAGTTGTTTTGTAAAAATAACAACATTGAAAAATTTGTTGATTTTGTAGGATTTGTAGATAATCCATATAGTTATTTTAAACATGCTGACGCCTTTATCTTATCTTCTAGATATGAAGGGTTACCTACAGTACTTATTGAAGCCCTAGCTTGTGGATGTAATATAGTTTCAACTGATTGCCCTACAGGACCTAAGGAAATTTTAGATGAAAACAAATATGGTTTTCTATGTAAATTAAATGATAGCGATGATTTATTATTAAAGACGAAAAAATGTTTAAACAATCCTATTAACAAATCGAAATTAGTTAAGCATTCATTAGAATACTCTACTGAAAAAAGTAAATCACAATATGTAAAGCTAATGAGGGAAGTAATAAATGGATAAAAAATTTAAAATATGTTTTTTTTCGGGTGATATATCAAGGAATGGTGGTACAGAAAGAGTTTCGACTATTATTGCAAATGAACTTGTTAAAAGGGGACATGAAGTATCATTTCTTAGTTATCGAAATGGCTTAAAATCCTATTATTATATAGATGAAAGAATACCATTATATAGTCTAGGTATGGAGAATTATAATGGTTTTTTGTCTAGAAAATTAATGCCATATAAAAAACTTATTAGTTTTTTTAAAACAAATAAGACAGATATAGTAATTGATATTGATGTCTTATTAAGCATTTATACACTACCAATAAAGAAAATAATCGGCACAAAGATAATTTCATGGGAGCATTTTAATTTAAGGGAAAATCGGATCAAGACTAGAGTTATTGCTAGAAGGCTTGCTACATTTTGTTCTGACAGTATAGTTACTCTAAATAAGAATGATATGGAAAATTATGTAGGTATTACTCCTTCATTTTATAAAAATAAAATAAGATACATTTATAATCCCGCAATAGCTAAGTATGAAACAAAAACTAATTTAAAAAATAAGACAGTTATTGCAGTTGGTAGATTAACATATCAAAAAAATTTCCACCTTCTAATAAAATTATGGAAAGAAATTGAGATATTAAATCCAAAGTGGAATTTAATAATAGTTGGTGAAGGTGAAGATAAGAAATCATTAGATGAATTAATATCGCACCTTGGAGTGAAAAATGTTGTTATAACAGGATTTAAAGAAAATATTGAAAAAATATATGAGGAATCATCTATTATGGTAATGACATCTAGATATGAAGGTCTACCAATGGTTTTATTAGAGGGGCAAAAAAAAGGATTACCTATTGTTGCATTTAATTGTCCTACAGGACCCGCTGAAATTATTATAAATGGACGTAATGGTTATTTAATTGATATCGGTGATCAACAAGAATTTATTAAAAAGTTACATGAATTAATTAATGACTATGATAAGTTGAAAGAATTTAGCTCTAATGCTATTAAAGATTCAGAGAAGTTTAATTTAACTAGCATAATTGATAACTGGATAAAACTATTTTATAAATTGAATTAGGTGAAGATGCCCATGATTAAGAGTAAGGAAGAATTAATTAATTATTTAGCTAAAGATAAAATAGCCTTATATAAAACTTATAAAAGACCTAAATTAATCGGAGACGAAATCTGGAGATTTCAGATTATCTATAGAAAATATGAATATACTAGGAATTGTTTAAAGAAAAAAATACATCTTCCATATCTATTATTTCTTAAATATAGATTTAATAAATTATCTATAAAATTGGGTTTTTCAATTCCAATCAACACAATAGAATCAGGACTTAGTATAGCGCATTATGGAACTATTGTTATAAATGGTAATTCTAAAATTGGGAAAAATTGCCGTATTCAAGAAGGGGTTACAATCGGTGCTACTAGTGGAGAAGTAAAAGCACCTTTAATTGGAGATAATGTATTCATAGGCTCTGGTGCAAAAATAATTGGAGATATTAAGATTGCTGATGATGTTGTTATAGGTGCTGGGAGTGTTGTTGTAAAAAGTATTTACGAAAAAGGAATAACAGTAGCAGGTGTTCCAGCAAAAAAAGCCAGCAATAATAACTCCCTCAAATTCATAAATTCTGACTTATTAAAATGACATGGAAATTGATAGAAAAGTTAACTATTATTCTATTTTATAAGAAACTGTATATAATACTTGTTTAGTCAAAAATCAATATAATCAATTAAAGGGCAATAGAGATATAGATATAGTCTTTGCAAGATATAAGTATAATAAAATATATACAAGAAATGAATTCTTTAAAAAGGTGATTTAGTGAATGTGAAAAAGAATTATTTGTATAATTTAATGTATAAAATATTAACTATGATTCTACCATTAGTAACTGTCCCATATGTTTCAAGGGTATTAAATCCTGAAGGAGTTGGAACGTATGCATATACTCTTTCGATAGTACAGTATTTTGTAATAATCGGTATGCTGGGAATAGGAACATACGGAAATAAAATGGTAGCAATGGCTAGGGATAATAAAGAAAATCTTAGTAAAACATTTCTTAGTATTTATTCATTGCAATTTATACTGACTCTTAGTTCTGTCTTTTTTTACTTAATATTTGTTTATGTATTTATGCAAGAATTTAGAATGATTGCACTAATTCAAACAATTTATTTACTTTCAATTGTCATAGACTGTACGTGGTTTTTCAGTGGACTAGAACAGTTTAAAAAAGTTGTAACTAGGGATGTTTTAATAAAAGTATTAGGATTAATATCAATTTTTACTTTTGTTAAAAATGAAGATGATTTAGTAATTTACACAATTATTATGAGCTTATCTGTACTTATTGGTCAATTAATAATGTGGTTTTATGTAAAAGAGTATATTATATTCACATCAGTATCATGGAATGATATTTTTCGACATATAAAACCAACTTTTGTTTATTTCCTTCCTCAAGTAGCTGCACAGGTATATTTTGTTCTAAATAAGACTATGATTGGCATTTTTTCGACTACTATTGAAGTGGGTATATTTGACTATGCCGATAAAATACTTAAGGTTGCTTTAGCAGTGGTAACATCTTTAGGTGTAGTTATGTTACCCAGAATGTCAAATACCTTTGCCAAAGGTGATATAGTTAAAGCTAAAGTGTATATTAATAAATCACTAGATTTTACAACACTATTAGCAGTACCCATTATGCTTGGATTAGCAGGTATAGCAAAAGAGCTTATACCATGGTATATGGGAGAAGATTTTAATAGAAGTATTCCGGTACTTATAATCATTAGTCCTACAATTTTACTAATGGCTTGGAGTGGAGTATTCGGTGCTCAATATATGGTCCCCCTAGGTAAAATGAAAGAATTTACAATTTCATTGTATGCAGGAGCAATTGTAAATTTAACAGTTAATTTACTTTTAATTAAGCCATTTGGGTCAATTGGCGCTGCAGTAGGAACTTTGAGTGCTGAATTAGCTGTAACTTTAGTCCAATTATTCTATGTAAGAAAAGAGATTAACGTATTATTAGTTATTCCAAAAACTATTAAATACTTAATATCTGGGATTATTATGTATATTCTAGTTAGATATATTGGGAATACATTGGGTTCATCTATGCTTGTAACATTTCTACAAATTGTCTTTGGAGCAATAATATATTTCACCTTTGTTATTATTTTTGAAATTATAAGTAAAGATGGTTTAATAATAAATGAAATTAAAAAAAGATGGAAAAAGTAAACTATTATTAAAAATGCTGATTGGCTACTGTTTTTAATTAAATATTCCTATAAAAAGGGGCTTAATTATATTAGGGGGAAAGAAGAGTATTTTCCCATTATTTTTGAGAACGAAACGTTTAATAAATCATTATATGAATTTAAAACTAGAATATATAAACCCAAATGATTACATTTACAAAAGCTGTTGATTATAAACATATTGTACAAACCATATGAGTGAATCAAGACTAACTCAGAGAAATAAGGTGAAAGTAAAATGGAAAATAGAGTTATTTACTTAGATATTCTACGTATTATTTCAATAATTGCGGTGATTTTTATACATGTTTCAATGGAATCCTGGATGAATTTTTCAATGAATTCTTCAAGTTGGCAAATCTCAAATGTTTTTAATTCTATTTCTCGTTTTGCAGTTCCTGTACTAATAATGGTAAGCGGTGTTCTATTTTTAAATCCAAGAAAGGCTATAGATTTTAAGTCAATCTTTAATAAGTATATATTCAGAATTGCTACTGCATTTATTTTTTGGTCTGCCCTGTATGCTTTGTTTAATGGTATTTTATTATATAAAGATATAAATATTTCAATGTTAAAATTTTCTGCTAAACGATTTATCATTGGAGAATATCATATGTGGTTCTTATATACAATAGTGGGAATGTACATAATTACTCCCTTTTTAAAAAAAATAGTAGAAAACAGAAAGCTTACTGAGCATTTTATTATACTTTCTTTTATTTTTGGTATTTTAATTCCAACCCTACAAGAGTTCCCTATTTTGAACAAAACGGTTTTTATATCTGATAAGTTAAATTTGTTTTTCTTTTTTGGATATTCATTTTATTTTGTGCTCGGTTATTACTTATTCTCGTATCATTTATCAAAACCAATTAAAAATATACTTTATATTTTAGGAATACTAAGCTTTATTGTTACATTATTAAGTACAAATTTATTGGTACATTATAACAAAATTAAGTATTTATCTACTGATTATGGCTATGAAATTAATTTAATGCCTCATATTGCTTTAATTTCTGTGGTTATTTTTTTAACTTTTAAAGATAAATTAAATTTAGAAAAAAGTACAAAACATAATTTTATATTTAAACTATCAACATTATCTTTTGGAGCTTATTTGATTCACGTTTTATTTATTAAAATTCTTAGTCTGTTAGGGTTATCGTCAGGTTTATTTAATCCTTTATTCTCTATTCCGCTAATTAGTAGTATTGTCATATTATTAAGTTTCTTTTCTTCTTATCTTTTAAGTAAAGTACCGTATGTTAATAAATATATTCTATAAATTTATTAACATAGAATCGAATTACCAAAAGGTCATTTTGTAAATGTACTTGTATAGTATTAATAGATTTAGATTTCTTGAAAATATTTATATTTATATTTACATTTTATAAATAATTATTCAATTTAAAAAAGTTAATTACTTAACTATTAACATATTGTAGATTTATGCTTTTAGGTCTAGATTTCAAGGTAGATTTAGTTTGAATTCACGTAAAGTTTATTTAATAGTTTATTTATTAGAGTGGATAATAGTTCTACTAAAAAGGAGGAGATTTAATGATTTTAGTAGTTGGTGGTGCTGGCTATATTGGTAGCCATCTAGTAAAAGAATTAATAAAAACTAAGGAAGTTGTAGTTTTGGATAATCTTTCAACTGGTCATCGGTTATCTGTTGATAAGCGTGCAGTTTTTGTGGAAGGTGATTTAGGAAATCTAGAGGTTTTAGAAGAGGTTTTCACAAAGTACTCTATAGAGGCAGTAATGCATTTTGCAGCATATAGTTTAGTTGGGGAATCTGTTACAGTACCCTTAAAATATTACCAAAATAATGTTGCATCTACACTTACTTTATTAGAAGCTATGGTTAAACATAACGTTAAGAAATTCATCTTTTCTTCGACAGCTGCAACTTATGGTATACCAAGTGTAGAAGTTATTACAGAAGATACAAAAACAAATCCTATTAATCCATACGGACATTCAAAGTTAATGATTGAACAAATCTTATCTGATTTTGCAGATGCTTATGGTCTTAAGTATGTAACGTTTCGTTATTTTAATGCTGCAGGAGCACATGAGACAGCAGAAGTTGGTGAAAAACATAATCCAGAAACACATTTAATCCCATTAGTATTACAGCATTTACTAGGTAGAAGAGAGCAAGTTGCAATTTTTGGTACTGACTATAATACTCCAGATGGAACATGTATACGAGACTATATTCATGTTACTGATTTAGCGAATGCACATATTTTAGGTCTTGAAGCCTTACTGGAAGGTAAAGTTTCTACTGCAACCTACAATCTTGGCAATAGTCTCGGTTTCTCTGTAAAAGAAATTATTGAGACATGCGAGAAGGTGACAGGTATAAAAGCTAATATTGTACTAAGTGACCGTCGTGAAGGTGACCCAGCTCAATTAGTTGCTTCGGCTGAAAAAATTTTTAATGAACTTGGCTGGAAGGCAAAGTATCAATTGGAGGAAATTATTCAAAGTGCCTTGAATTGGCATAAAAGTGAATCGTTTTAAAAACTATTTCTGTCCCTACTACCATGGTTTGTAGTAGGGGATATTTTCGATTTTCCACTTTATCATGTTATCCATGATGAAACTTTTTGAACTATGTATCCTCTCCTGTGGCTTTTTAGAGCAATGACTTTCTTGCACTAGGTAACCGTTCCTATCTTAATTTGAAAAATCCGCTAAGTAAAAGGTGCAATTATCAAGTTACATGGTATTACAATTTATCTCATAATTTACGATCATAAGAGAAATCAAAAATGGCATATAAAGCTGAATTTGACATTACGTGAAGGTACAATGGCTATTAATTAATTATTGGATAGAGGACATATGTGATTTTATTTCGTGCTTTTATTTCAAAAATAATCTTCAATTTGAGCAGTTTGAGCCTCTCTCTAAGAATCCAGAAATTACATTACTGTGACTTATTTGCCTCATCCTCAATTATTGAACCAAAACAATAACCGTCTTTTCTCTAGGTAGTAAATGACTTTTTTTAAAACCTCGGGATTCTTACCTTTTATATAATGATCATTAAGATATCAAGTTCATTATACAAATTATTTACTATATATTAATCATTAAAAACTAGACTGTAGTTTTCATTCAAAACAAAAAAGAGGAATTTTTCGCTAGAAATATTAAATGTATTGAAAAAGAAAATTTGTAATTAAATTAAGATAGGTTATTTTTTTAGACGATCTCCTATTTTTATTTCATCAAAGTAAACCTTAGCAGAAGAGTTTATAAAAGGATATCTGTATAAACCTAAACGAAAGTTTGTAGTATTGTTTAAATTTGGATATCCTAATGGACCGTTGTACTTAACAATTTCTTTACCATTTTTCCAAACATTTAAAATTCCGTTTAACCCTCCAGAATCGTCAATACGCATTTCAATCATAAAGTCAATCCAGTTATCTTTTTCAATTGTTTTATTATACTGAACTGTAATATTGTTGTGCTGATATTGTCCGTGCCTTGTTAATATACGCATCTTAAATTCATCAGAGTTTGGTGTTATTTCAAAGGCTATCGGTGGTGATGCCGGAGATCCTTGCCACCACTGTGCGAATAAGTTCCAATCAGTAGGTGGTTTGTAATCTTTAGGAAAGAAAACACTAAATCCAATGAATTTTGTTGAATTGTTCGGAATGTCAATAATCCTTATCTCGCTACGACTATCATTAGGAGGTAAACTAAATAATAAAGATTTGTTTCCCTCACGAGATCTGTCAATATCAACCTTTGTATTAATAGATTTTGTTGAGGAGTGTTGAATTGGAATTGATAGGTCATTGCTTTTTACGTTGTCCCCATCTATCACAGCATTTTCAAAATCAATAGATTGATTAGTTATTATTTCAAGACCATTATTTTTAGTTTGACTTTCTTCATGGGAATTATCCCTTTTAAAGAAGAAAAGTAAAATAATTAGCATTACTATTATGATAGCAAGAATAAAAATTATTTTTCTTTCTAGCAAATTATTCTATCTCCTTTCTTAATAAAATCTAACAATAGTATAACACTTCAAAAATAATTGTTGTTGTAATATATGTGAGATATTCAGTAATGTTTGGTTTGATTTGATAGTCGTGATACATAAGGAAGGTCATATGGTGAATAATAAGGTTTCCTTCACTGTGACGTCCCGAAAAATCTTGTTTCATAACAAAGTTCCACAAATACCCGTAACTATAACGAAACACAGGGACGGTTCCTGCTTCAATAGATGAAATTTACCGATGATCATTAACAGGACACGAAAATGGGTGAGGCATAGTTAACGCAGTTGGGCCTGATTCCAATGGTAAAGTGTACGCTAACATCCAAATCGACGGCACCACCCGTCTACTCACTGGAACCTATACACCTTTAAAAGTGCATTAAGACCATGGATGATGATTCAGATGAATTTCTAATAAAAGAGGGGCATACCGAGATTAAAGAACTATTATATGTGATAATTTAGAAAATAATAAGTTGTCAATGATATTTAGCATGTCGTAGGTTTCAAATTGATAGTTTAAAATATTGACAAGAAAAGATTTTTCTTCCTTTGTCCTACTAATTACTGTATTATACTTATAGTTCAAAAGAAGTAGCTAGGGGGAAGAGAAAATGAAAGAACGATTTAATGAGTTGGATTCTATCAGAGGTCTTGCAGCTTTAACAGTGATCTTCCATCACTATTTATTAATATTTCCCGAAATTGTCCAAGAAACAATGGGTGACAATAGTTATATAGCACTAAATATAGCAAAATACAGTCCTCTGCATATTTTATGGGCGGGACACGAAGCGGTAATAATGTTTTTTTTATTAAGTGGCTTTGTTCTGTCCTTGCCGTTTATTCAAGGGGGAAAAGTAAAGTATACTAAATATTTAATAAAAAGGATTTTTAGGATCTATATTCCCTATATTTTCTCAGTATTTATTGCTGTTTTCTGTTTAATGATGTTTTCAAGAGGAGGGATTGTAAACTTAAGTGATTGGTTTAACTCCAGTTGGAATAAGCCAATAGAATGGAAGTTGTTTTTTGAACATTTCTTACTAATAAATAGCTTTAAAAATGGAGAATTCGACCAAGTTTATTGGTCCCTTGTTCATGAGATGAGAATTTCTATAATCTTTCCTTTTCTTATGATTGCTGTTTTGAAATGGAATTGGAAATACATTTTAGGGTCTAGTCTATTTATTAGCTTATTTGGATTTTTATTAATCCATTTCCTAGGTAACACAATTGATTATTTTCTCACTTTACAGTACCTTTTTATGTTTATAGCAGGAAGTTTATTAGCGAAACATAGAATTCATTTAATAAGTTTATTTACTTCTTTATCAAATCCGATAAAGTATATACTAGTATCGTTAGCAGTCTTGTTTTATACCTTTAAATGGTGGGGGTACAATTTATCTCCTTTATACAATTCCTTTAGTGTTGATGTAGTTATAACTATAGGAGCATCAGTTTTCTTAATAATGTCATTATCATCAAAAAAGGTATCTAAATTTCTTAATCTTAAATCTGTACGATATATGGGTAAAATCTCTTACAGTATTTATTTGTATCACTGTATAGTTTTGTTTAGCTTAATAAATATTTTTTATGGTTCAATTAATATTACTTTGATACTGATTGGCTCATTAATTCTAACACTGTTAGTGGCATCATTAGCTTATAATTTAATTGAAATTCCTTCTATAACACTAGGTAGAAAATTATCTCAAGGAAAGAGTATTAAGCCCAAGGCGGTTGAAAAAGCGAGTTAATGACCTTTATAAAAATGAAAATTTATATAAATAATTGACACAATGAGGTGCTTGTTTTTGATTAAGAAAGTAATAAATCATTTATCTTGGCGGTATAACACTACAGTAATTAAACTGAAAAAAATGCATTTCAGACTTAATTACGGCGAAAGGGTTGACTTACCACCCGACCTCCTTTTTCGCAAAGGATTTAAATTGTTAGTTGAAAAAGAGGGGCGTTTCAAAATAGGGAATGGGTGTTTTTTTAATTTTAATTGCACAATCACATGCTTTGGAGATACGACTATAGGAAATGACTGTATCTTTGGAGAAAATGTTAAATTTTATGACCATAACCATAGATTCAGCGATACTGAAGTTTTAATAAGGAATCAAGGTTATAAAGTCGGATCAATCAAAATAGGGAATAACTGCTGGATTGGTAGTAACGTAACTATTTTGAAAGATATAACTATCGGAGACAATGTAGTAATTGGGGCAAACTGTTTAATTAATAAATCCATTCCTAGCAACACAATTGTAAAACCGAAAAATGAATTAATATTTGAAGAAAAAAGATTGTAACATAGTTCGATTTTGGAGGAAATTCCGAATTAGTGTGTATTGATAAATAATTGAATATGATAGTTTGCAAAATACGTTGGCAAAAAGGGCAATAAGATTTAAACTTGGATCAACTTGAAGATGAAGGAATTCATCGAAGAAGAAAAAATGTTACAAGAATATCGAGAGGAAAAGAAACGCCCATGGCTTGGTGCTTCTTTTTGTTAATGTATGGAATAAATTGAAGAAAAAAAGCAAGAATAATGGAGGGAAATAAAATGTAGGTAAAAGGTCTGTTTTTTATTGATATAAATTCCAATGAGTGAAAAAAGATGATTTTCTACAAAAAATAAGAAACGCCTCAGAAGATCTTGCACAATTATATATAGATTATTGGAGGCGATTTTATATCTAAAAATCGATAGAAGTAAAATTGAACTGACCCATCTAAATGAGACTTAGAAAAAACACTTAAGCAGCTGCCTGTTCTCCAAACTCAATTGGTGACAGGTAGTTTAATTTTGCCTGAATATGTATTTGGTTATAATAATACATGTATTGATTTACTATATACACTACTTTAGAATTAGGTATAGATGCTCTTCTTTGAGTGTTGAATCCTTCCGACTTTAGCGAAGCAGTGAAAGGATTCTATGACGACATTATCATGGTAGTTTCCTTTTCGGGATATGCCTGGATGATGCCTTCTTCTTTAGCTAAATTTTGAAAAGCATTGGTTTTCGTCACAGTGACGCCCCGAAAAATCTCGTTTCACAAGAAGTTCCACAGATTATTAGGGATGGTGCACAGTGACTCCCTGAGATTTGTCGAATTTAGTAGAATGGAGAAAAGGAGAGGTGTCTTTTGGCTTTTAAGAAACTTCCTCTCCCTTGTACTAAGTAATGAATCCCGAAATCACTAAATGCTAATACTCTATTTACACTTCTCCTACATTAAGATCAATCTCATATACTTTTAATTTAAACGATTTTATTCGCTTATTCTTTAAGCCCAAAACATACCTATTTTCAAAAAATGATCCATCTATTGGAGGTCTAAAAACATATCAGCAAAAAGATTGAGCTTAAAGAAACTATTCCTCCCATTCGACCCTAACATTCCCAAAGTGGATATCCCCAACTTAGAACTCATTTATATTGAAAATTTACAAGATATTATCGATATCCTTGCTGGACGACCACCACTTTTAGTTTATACAACCAAAACAATTTTTGAAGAGAATAGGGTAGTTGAAAAGGATTTTAATCAAATTATTGGCCATGAATTTGCGAAACGAGCCCTTGAAATTGTGGCAGCCGGTGAGCATTATGTTATGATGGACGGTCCCCCAGTTGCGGGAAAAGCCTTTTAGCAGAATCCTTCCCAACGATTTTGCCACCTTTGTTACAAGAAGCACAACTCGAGAAAATAAGTTTATATTAGTTAGCAGGCGCACCTTACAACTCATTTACTATTCCTCCCTACCGTCATCCTCACCATTCTGCTTCTGCTGTGTCCATCATTGGTGGTGGAACCAACCCAAAGCCTGGTTAAGTGTCTTTAGCTCATCAAAGGGTCCTTTTTTTAGATGAGTTAGGGGAGTTCTCGAAAAAAACATTAGATATGTTAAGGCAGCTCCTAGAAAATGCAAAAGTAACAATTAGCTGTGTTCATTCCACTGTGACATATCCCGCGAAATTTATTTTTATCGCAGCGATGAACCCTTGTCCATGTGGATATTTCTGTTCTGACCGTCAATATTGTACATGTTGTTTATTGCAAAATAAAAGTGCAGAGCTTTGCAAGGAAAAACTGCAAAGCCCTGCACTAATTTTATGTGCATAAAAAAAGACTTGGTAAAGGGCCAAGGGGACTCCCTCTGTCCCCTTCAAATTCCACTATTCTTCCTCAAATTTATCCGAACTATTTATCTCTTTATTTTGCGAAGGAAATAATGGATGATATTCAATTAAGAGTAAATTATACTAGTCTATTCGATAAATACTTACAAAAATTTGCGCAAATTTACATGAGTTTACATAAAATTTAAACAGGATTAATAGTACTTGTCTATACTAATTTTAATGATAACAAATGATAATAATAGATAAAAATGAACTATTAATTTGTTTCATCAGGAGAGAAAAATTCATAAGTAGGGAAGGATGTAAAAAATGACAATAAAGAAAAGATTTAAAAATGCAGCTGTACTTTTAGGATCTTTATTTGTATTGGCGGCATGTGGCAATGGGGCTGAATCAAGTTCTGGAAGCTCAGAAACACCTACATCTGATAACAGTACTGAATCTAGTAGTTCAGAAGAAACATTAGTGGTTTATACTAACTCAAACAGTGACGGCCGTGGTGAGTGGGTTGTTGAAAAAGCGGCTGAGGCAGGCTTTGCTATTGAAATTGTTGGTGCTGGTGGCGGCGACGTTACGAACCGTTTGATATCTGAAAAAGCAAATCCGGTAGCAGATGTTGTTTTTGGTTTAAATCACATGTTCTATGAGCAATTACAAGATGAAGATGCATTAATTCCATATGAGCCTGATTGGGCTGGTGAAATTGAAGAAGGTATAAACGATCCAGATGGTTATTACAATGGTTTAGTAAAGCAAGCCCTAATTCTATCTTTTAATCCTGAATTCGTTGATAAAGCAAATGCACCTGAAAGTTATCTTGACTTAGCTAATAATGAGGAATATGCAGGTATTTATCAGGCACGTGATGATTTAGGTGCTGCTACTTCAAAGGTTATTGTTGCAAGTATCTTATCCCAATTTGAGGATCCAGAAGGTGAATTAGGTATTTCTGATGAAGGTTGGGAAACAATCGATCGTTACTTTGAAAATGGCGTTCAAATTCCTGAAGGTGAAGATTACTTCTCAATGTTTTCATCTGGTGACGCACCTATTGGTACGATGATTTCTGGTGAATTGGCAGCTAAAACAGAACAATATGGAGCTGAACCCACTTTTATCCATCCAGAAGCAGGAACACCTCAGGTTGTTGAAAGTATCGGAATTGTTAATGGAACAGAACAAGAAGAACTAGCACAAGAATTTGTCGATTGGTTTGGTTCGGCTGAAGTACAAGGTGCTTTTGCGGCTGAATTTAATGCGATGCCTGCTAATATAGAAGCACAAGAACAAGTGACGGATTTCCAAAAGGAAGTTTTTGCAGACGTTGTATCACAAGATATTGACTGGGCATTTGTTACAGAAAATATTGACGCTTGGGTAGAAAAATTAGAATTAGAAATCTTCTAATTTATTATTGTCGCAAAATTCCAAAATATAATTTCATAACAGGATTGAAATAATGGTAGAATTACCAGTTGTTTCAATCCTGTTTTACTTAATAATAGACAGCATCTAAGGGAGAGGGATTTTATGATTACCTTTAAAAATATCACCATCAAATTTGACGATTTTGTAGCCGCGAAGAATTTAAATTTTCAAGTTAAGGATGGTGAATTCTTCACATTTTTAGGACCTTCCGGATGTGGCAAAACAACTACTTTACGATCGTTAGTTGGTTTTATTCATCCTGCAGCAGGAAGAATCTATGTAGACAAAAATGATATTACGGATTTACCAACCGAAAAACGTGATATCAAAATGGTTTTTCAAAGTTATGCGCTTTTTCCTACGATGACAGTATATGAAAATATAGCCTTTGGACCTAAGGTGAATAAGGCGAATAAAAATGATATTAAGCAAAGAGTTCACGAAATTGCAAAAAAAGTAGATCTTAATGAAAAGCAATTAAATAAAAAGGTCTCAGAATTATCAGGTGGTCAACAACAACGAGTCGCCATTGCTAGAGCACTTATCAATAAACCGAGCATTTTGGTATTAGACGAACCTTTATCAAATCTAGATGCCAAGCTAAGAAAGCAATTGCGAAATGAGTTAAAAAGTTTACAAAAAAACTTTGGTATTACAACAATCTATGTTACCCATGATCAAGAAGAAGCCCTAACATTGTCTGACCGGATTGCTGTATTTAATGATGGCGAAATTGAACAAATTGGTACACCAGAGGAGATTTATGAACATTCTGCTACCAAGTTCGTATGTAATTTCATTGGGGATAATAATCAACTTACACCACTGGTCAATAAATACCCTCAAAAGTTTAATCAACTCAAACTGGATGAACATACAGAATTTTATTCTCGAATTGAAAAATTAAAAGTTTTTTCAGCAGGGCAACCTTTTCAATTAACAGAAGATGAAATTTCGTTTGAAGGGGAATTGATTGATTCCGAATATTATGGAATTTACACGAAGTATTCCATAAAAGTTGAAAATATCGTTATTCGTACGATTTTAACGGAAAATATTCCAGTTGATTCCATTCAAAGTCAAAAAGTAACAGTCGTCCTTAACCAGAAAAATATTTTACAGTATGCATAGGAGAAGGTTGGAGATGAAAATTTTAAAGAATAAAACCAATAAGTTTAATCCAGTAACTATTATTTTATCCTTATTTATTATGTGGTTTATTTTCGCATTTTTGGTTTTCCCTAATGTTAATACAATTTATGAAACCTTTTTTGGAACCGGTACATTTTCACTTGAACCAGTTCAAAAGCTTTTAGGTTCCGAACGAGCAGTTGAAAGTATTTTGAATAGTATTATTTTAGCGATCATTTTGGTTTTTACAGTAAATATTATCGGCGTTTCTCTAGTTTTAATCATTCATTATTTTGATATTAAAGGTTCTAGAATTATAAAGTTCAGCTACTACACTACCCTTATTTATAGTGGAGTTGCTCTAAATTATGGTTATAAATTAGTTTATGGTGAAAACAGTCTGCTTACGAAGTTTTTGCTTCAAGTTAACCCGAATTTGAATGAAAGCTGGTTTAGTGGTTTATTTGCTGTAGCTTTTGTCATGACTTTTGCATGTACGTCTAATCATGTATTGTTTTTATCTAGCGCGTTAAAGAACGTAGATTATCAAACCATTGAGGCTTCTAAAAACTTAGGGGCATCACAAATAACAATCCTTAAAAATGTAGTGTTGCCAACCTTGAAACCAACTCTCTTTGCCTTAACGATCCTTACCTTTTTAGCAGGACTGGCAGCTACTTCAGCACCATTAGTGTTTGGCGGTGATGATTTTGAAACGATAACCCCTATGATTTTAACGTTTGCTAATAGTTCTAGCTCTAAAGATTTAGCAACCGTGCTTGCATTGATTTTAGGGATTGTTACGATAATTGTTTTATCTTTTATGTTGCGTTCCGAGGAAAAAGGTAATTATATATCAATTTCTAAAACAAAAACGAGTTTAAAAAAGCAAAAGATTGAAAATAAAACGGTTAATATTATCGTTCATATAGCTGCTTACTTATTGTTTATTATCTATATGATGCCTGTACTAACAATTATCGTATATTCCCTTACTGATTCATTAGCTATTTCATCAGGAGTCATTAATATAGATAGTTTAACTTTTAATAATTATTTGCTAACCTTTTCGAGCGTAGAATCACTGCAACCTTATTTAATATCCTTAGGCTACGGACTTACAGCTTCTTTTTTAGTTGTTGTTTTTTGTTTATTATGCTCCTACCTTATGAAAAAATATCAAAATCGATTTACAAAATGGCTAGATTACCTCTTAATGATTCCTTGGTTTCTGCCATCAACATTAATTGCAGTAGGGTTAACGGTAACCTTTAATAAGAGCCAGTGGGTATTGTTTAATCAATTCTTGACAGGGACACTTTGGCTGCTGTTAATTGGTTATATTGTTGCTAATATACCTTTCACATTACGTATTACCAAATCTGCCTTTTTCGGCATCAATAATGAAATTGATGAGGCTGCAAAAAACTTAGGTGCAAATCCTTTCTATACGTTTGTAAAAGTATTATTGCCAATTATCATTCCCTCTATATTAGGTGTCTTTGCTTTAAACTTTATCGGCATTCTGCCAGATTATGATTTAACTGTTTTTCTTTACCATCCTTTATATGAACCTTTAGGTATCACAATTATGAATGCTACAGGTAATTCTGCTACAGCAGATACCAAGGCTTTGAGTTTAGTTTATACCGTCATTTTAATGGTCATTAATACAATTATATTAACGTTAGTATATGGTAATTTAAGTTTTAATAGAAGAAAGAATGGTGGATATGAATAATTTTAGAATTGCTACTTATAACATCCGGATGGAAACACCATCTGATCATGATGATCTTTGGACAAATCGTAAAGCAGATGTCATGAAAATCATTCAAGATTATGATTTTGATATTGTCGGGTTGCAAGAAGTTAAGGGGAGTCAACTAAACGATATAAAGGAATTAACAGATTATGATTATTTTGGATTTGGCAGATCAAATGATGAAGCCAATGAATATAATACAATTTTATATAAAAAGGCAAAATTCAATAAGTTGGAATCAGGTACATTTTGGCTGTCAGAAACGCTTAAATACGCAGAAAAGCCTAAAAGATGGGATGCTGATTGTTCCAGAATTTGTACTTGGGGTCAATTTAGTCTAAAAACAACAGGAAAAGTGTTTTATGTTTTTAATACACATTTTGATCATATGAGTGAAGATGCTCGCTATCATTCGGCGGGAATTTTACTAAATAAACTCTCTAGTATAGGTTCAGACACCCCATTTTTTTTAACAGGTGATTTTAATGGCAATAATAATGAACGCTTTTATCAACTATTAATTTCTAAGCTAGTGAATGTTGTTGAACAGTCACCGCATCATATTGGCCCAAAAGTAACTTGCACAGGGAGCGGTTTTAATCATGAGCTTAGTTGGGAGAAGTACCAATGCATTGACTATATCTTTACAAATGCATTTTCCAAGATTGTTAAAACAATGGTCATTACTGATCAATTTAACCGTCGTTATCCTTCAGACCACTTCCCTGTGTGCTTGGATACAATTTTGTGAGGGAGGGACAAGAGGGACAGTGAGGAAACACGTGGACGGTTCCTGTGCTTCTTTAGGTGATACAGATGCCTCGTGGACCTAAGGTAATGTCATAGTGACCACCCGAAATTTGTCGAAGATTTATAAAATAAAAGAAAAGGAGAGTAATCATTTTTTGATCAGCTCTCCTTTTCTTGGTATAAATAGGTAATGTCACAGTGACCACCCGAGATTTGTCGAATGGTTGAGAGGTAGTTTTGTTATGGGTGTGTTAAAATAAGTATATAGTACCTAAAGCTCCTGTTTTATCCTCAGATTCTATTCTTATATTCTTTCTCTTTTCAATACATTCTATCAATTTCATATTTATTCCCTTTTATCTTTTTATATAATAACCTAGCAAGGAGGTTTTTTAATTGACCGTAAAAATTTCAAGTATTGGCTTAAGAGGACTTGAGGGTTACCGTGTACAGGTGGAGGTACAAGTTTCGGCGGGAAAGGAGTCGATGGTGATTGTTGGGTTGCCGGATGCGTCTGTGAAGGAGTCAAAGGAGAGAGTGTTATCAGCGGTCCGTACGCTGAACTGTGATGTAACCGACCAAAAAATCGTCGTGAACTTATCTCCATCTGAACAAAAGAAAAATGGGCCCTTTTTTGATCTAGCAATGGCAATCGGAGTACTAAAGGATATGGGAGAGTTCAAAGGGGAAATTCCGGAAGATTCCGTGTTTATTGGTGTTTTGTCATTAGACGGAACGGTAGAGAAGGTAGAAGGCATGCTTCCAGCGCTTATTGCAGCCAAGACTTTAGGGTTCATGAGAGTTTATTTGCCATATGATCCATTGCTTCCGGTAGAGATGCTTGAAGGATTGGAATGTATAGTGATTCAACATATTAATGAAGTGCTACAGCATCTAGACGGACAAGGTATTCTTCCACTCCATGACTTTATGTCATCACAAACAACAATGGAACTGACAGAGTCTACATATAAACATTCGAAGGATTTCTGTCATATCATTGGTCATGAACAAGCAAAAGAGGCATTGGAAATTGCAGCGGCTGGTGAACATAATGTCTTGATGAGCGGCCCTCCAGGTTGTGGGAAAAGTCTTTTAGCTGAAACGTTTCCTTCCATTTTACCCCCTTTAACTAAAGAAGCGCAGCTTGAAGTGATCAGCCTTTATCAGTTAGCGAAAGAACAGTATCTTTCACCACAAATCGCACCATATCGAAGCCCACATCACTCTGCATCATCTGTTGCCATTATAGGCGGTGGTTCATATCCGAAACCAGGAGAAATATCACTTGCTCATCGTGGTGTTTTGTTTCTGGACGAAATGGCAGAGTTCCAGAAGAAAACATTGGATATGCTAAGACAGCCGCTAGAAGCAGGGAAGGTCACGATTAGTCGATCACACTCTACGGTTAAGTATCCATCCTCTTTTATCCTCATTGCGGCCATGAATCCCTGTCCATGTGGATTTCTAGGTACCAGTACCCACTATTGCACGTGCACAGCCAAACAAATCCAATCGTACAAAAATAGAATTTCGGGTCCTGTTTATGATCGAATTGATATTCTGCTTTTTTTACAATCGGTCAATTTGAATCAACCGGTGAAAAAAGTAATATGTTCTGCTGATATTCGCGAAAAAGTAGAGCAGGCTCGAGAAAGGCAATATGAGAGATATCAGGAGCAAGTTTGTAACGCGAAAATTCCATTTGAAACATTAATGAAAACAAGTCCTTTAAAGGAACATCAGCTCGGCATGATTAGACAGGTGGCATCGAAACAGCAATGGAGCAACCGCGTTCAAATCAAAATCATTCGGTTGGCTCGAACGATTTCTGATTTAGAAGGAAGTCGAGAGATCACAGATGAATCGATTTGGAAAGGGATCACATTACGTCGTGAGCATCACCGCAAAGCACAGATAAAGGCAGGGGAAAGATAATGCCATACAAGAAAAGAATCTGGATTCCGAATCGATTTTACCATGTCGTTTGTCGTGGAAATCGCCGTGATCCGCTTTTTCGTTCCCATACCGATTTTCAAGCACTCTTTCATATCCTCGAACAGCTCCATCAGAAATATCCATTTGAACTTGCCTCCTACTGCTTTATGACGAACCATTTCCATCTACAGATTCGATCACAAGAGGTACCTCTTTCTAAAGTGATGTCACTTCTCAATAAGCGGTATGCAAATTATTATAATACTCGTTATCGGTTGACTGGCCATGTGTTTGAAAAACGTTTTTATGACAAATTAATAGAAGACAAAGAGGGGATGCTTGAGGTAAGCCGTTATATTCATTTAAATCCTGTCGAGGCAAAGATGGTAAAGAAGCCGGAATTCTATCAATGGAGCAGTTTTTATTTCTTTAAGGATGATCGTTATATTCCCCCATGTTTTTTGAATGTCAATCATATACTTGATTTTTATCTTGGGGAGACGGAGGAAAGAAGGGGGAAATATTGTGCGTCTGTAATATCACAGTGACCACTCGATATTTGTCGAGGATTATTAGAATTTTATTAATTAAATTTACAAAATTTCTTTATTTGACTACCGCTTTTAAGCGAATGGAGATCCTAAGCAGGTGTTAATACACTTGCTCTTTTAATTTTAGTATCAATAAACCCTAATTTTTAGTGTTATGATTAGAATTGGTTAAGGAGGCTATCAAATATGGAGACAATTATTTTTGACGTAGATGATACATTATATGACCAAGCACTTTCTTTTCATAAGACATTTAGAAAAATGTTTGAGGGGCCGTTTACAGATGAAGAGATGGATCAAATTTATAGAGTTAGTCGAAAGTATAGTGAAATTCTATTTGATCAAAGTGAAGCCGGTGAAATCACCCAATTTGAATGGCAGACTGGGCGTATTACCTCTGCATGTAACGAGTTTAATATTCCGATTGATACATAAAAAGCCGTTTCATTTCAACACCTTTATGTGGAGGAACAACAGAAAATCATCTTATTTGATGAAGTGAAAGAATTATTAGAAACTCTTTACAAGGATGGGAAACAGCTTGCAATTCTTACGAATGGGGAGGAAAAGCACCAGTCGAAGAAGATTGAGCAGTTAGAGCTTACTAGGTGGATTTCCGCAGAAAACATCTTTATATCTGGAACACACGGATATGCTAAACCAAAACGAGAAATCTTTGAGATTATGGAAGAAAAACTGGGGCTTGATAAAATAAAAACGGTTTATATCGGGGACTCTTTTGAAAAAGATGTTGTCGGGGCAAAACAAGTTGGGTGGCAGGCAATCTGGATGAATCATCGTAAAAGGTCTTTACCTGAAAACGCTGCTTTTAAGCCGGATCAAGAAGTATATAGTGCAAAAGAGCTTTTGAATGTGTTTGTTGGTAAGTAGAAAGGACGTGGTTCAATGGGTAATCTCTCAGTGACCACCCGAAATTTGTCGAAGATTTATATAATTAAAGAAAAGGAGAGTCAGTCATATAAATTAAATGATTGCCTCCCTTTCATTTATATATTTACTTATGTTTGCAGTTAAAGTTCATTTAAGTGCTTTTTTAGCTGTTAATCTTTTAAATTGTTCTTTCGCTTCGGCTAAGTAATCTTTAAAAGGTGGCTTATCTTGGCATATAGTAGCGATTGCATTTTCATCAAATTTAAGGATTTCTAGTTCTATTACATCACCATTTTTATTTACTTTATGTAGAACTCTGCGCGAATTAATATTTAGTGACCCGTTGTCATTCTTCAAGCTCATCTATTTCCCTCCTTAATAGTTTCCACTCTATTTATAGATAAATCATATAATTGTAAGAAATATCAAAGTTTGCTTCAATCCACTTATTGGGTTTTACTGAATTTATTTCAAGGAAATCTTTCGAATAATGGTTGGTAAGGTAAAAGAACAGCACTTAACCAAAGGGCTGACATTAAAGCGATTTGTCAGCCCTAAAAGGCTTTATTATACAAGTGCAATTTCCGTTACATTACGGTCAATAACTCTTGCACCTTTCTTTGATACAAATTCTCCATCAGTTGAAATAAAAATATTAGCTGCTAAGATTTGATCCATTGCTGCATTTAGGGCAGTTTGATCAACTGGTTCTACTGGAGAATCCACACTGATTTTCACTGTTTTCCCTGCTGTGTTTAAAAATTGAAGCTCTAATGTTTTCGCCATTTTTTTCCCTCCTTTCCTTCCTCATTTGGTTTGTTTTCCTTTAAACGATGTTACGCATCAATTTGATTTGTGTCATTACGCTCAACGAATGTTAGTGTTTCTGATTGTAAGCTTGCAATCGCTTGTGCTGCTTGAAGCAATTGGTCAGGTGTTGCTGATGTTTTGACGTTGTTGTAGTTTTTACGTTTATAGATGTCTTTGCCATTCTCGTCCACTCCCATGTTAAACACTAGGCTTAATTGAGAATCTAATAATGTTGCAACTGCCATGCTCTCACCTCCTTTCACCCTTTATATATAGAGAAAGGGTAGGTAGAGTAGCGTAGTATTTCTATTTTTTTATAAATAATGGATGTACTAGCTTATGTTGCTAACTTCTGGTCTTACTTGATTCCCAAAAGAACCTCAATAGAATGCTTCTTGAGTTTAGCAATCGCATCCCTACGCCATGCTTTAACTGCAGATATTGACACCCCTTCATCCTTTGCAACTTCACTTGGTGTTTTATTTTTAATACAGTAGGCTTTTAACCATTTGCTTTGATTTGAAGTCAAAAGGGAGGCAATACTTTCAATATTAGAATTTGATAGTAGAAGTTTAAAATCATCTTCGCTTGTTTTTTTTTGGGGCGTAAAGAACAAGAGCAGATGATCCGTCTCTTGCTTTTTCCTTTCATTCGTAAGTGCTGTTTTCATTCGACCCATGATATATGAATAAACATAAGACTTAAATTCCCCTTTTTCTTCATTAAAACGTAATGAAGCCTCCCATAATGCAATACAGCCAATTTGATAAAATTCCTGTTCATCTTTGTAAATCGCTAGTTTTTTAATCATGTGATAAATCATTGGTTCAAATTGTTCATGCAGCTTCTCAAATATCTCATCTTCATACATATAAGAATCCTTTTTAAGAATGCATTCTTACGTATTCCGCGGTAATTTGAGAATATCAGTCTATTATTAGTTGAAACACTTTGCATATGGCGAAGTTGGCGATGACTATTAACCTATTAAAGGTTTTAAGGGCTTAGAGATAACAGGCATATTAATAGAAAGTTAATTAGGAAGATGGGTTTATTATGGTATTTTCGGATAATGTACCTGACCTCCAGCAATGTAAAGTCTGTAAGTGAGTAGTTATACCGTCGCTGAGAAGATAAGAACAGTTACAGTAATAAAAGTACTATAAAGATCAGTTAAAATGATGTAAAAGGAATTCCCGAAATGATTCTTGGTGAAAAGTCATAAACAATATTTAATTTATATACGCTAAACTAATCAGTTTACAAATATACAAAAATCATTTATGGTAAAAATAGACTATTTTAATAGAGTAGATTAAGTGAATTGGAGAATGGAATAATGAAGCAATTATTATTAAGAGTAGCATTATTAACTTGCGTAGTACTCTGTTGGTATTGCGAAGAAGCTTCTGCGGCGCCAGTCTGGGCATCTAAATGTAGTTTATATGGTGAATTGCAGCAAATTGAAAATCCTTCTTTTCAGCATTTAAATTGTTTGTTGACGAATGCTGCTATAAATGAGGATATACCTCCTGAAGTTGTAAAAGCAGTGGTTACACAAGAAAGTAGTGGATGGAAACAATTTGAAAATGGTGAGCCAATCATCTCTGAAGATGGTGGAATCGGGCTTATGCAAATTACCAATACACAAGAAGGGTATGATAAAGAGAAATTAAAATATGATATCTACTATAATATTGAGGCAGGCGTCGAAATTCTTAGTAGCATGTACACTCGAAATGATCTTCCTACGATAATTGGGGCAGGAAGAAAGGAAATAGAAAACTGGTATTTCCCTGTTATGGCTTACAATGGTACAAAGCCTGTTAACAGTCCCCTTTACCAGGAAACTGGGGATGAAAATACAGGTGCCTACCAAGAAAAAGTTTTTACACATATTGAAGAAGATAGTTTCTTAGAGGGTACGAAATTAGCTCAGTACCCCTTTAAAACAACTGATTTTAAATATGAAACTGACAGCGATGACAATATTGTATTTCTGAAGAAGGAGTATACACTAACTGATCCATTGCATCAATCTAATTACCATTTTAAAGCAGGAGACAATGTTATTGTAACAAGAGATGAGGTAAGGTTAAGACAACAACCTGGTGGGGACAATATTGTCAGTGAATTAGCAAGGAATACAAGCCTGGTCATAAAAGGAAATTTTACGTATGATCAATCTGAAGATAGTAAAAACCAGTTTGTATGGTACCCAGTCAGTACGGAGGACCAATCGTTAGTAGGGTATGTTTCTTCCTCTTATCTTATGGAAGCCGTTCATATCGATAAAATTGATACGAATGTAAGTAGCCCTCAAGAAGTGAATAAAGCGATAAATATTTCAGTTGTTGCAACAGGTGGTACAGAAAAATTATACAAGTTCTTCTTAAATGACGGAACAGGCTGGAAAGTGCTGAGGGATTACTCGACAAATAATGTGTATGAATGGGTGCCTGAAAAAGCAGGGGATTACCAGGTATCCGTATATGTTAAGGATCGAAATTCAACAAAAGAACAAGATGATTTTAAAATAACCAATTTTAAAATCACTGAACCAATCATTACATCAGTAAAGCTGAATAGCGTGACAACAAACCTATCATCTCCACAACAAGTAAATAAGGAAATACAGATAAATGCAGAAGCAACGGGTGGAACAGAGAAGCTATATAAATTCTATCTATATGATGGAACAGGGTGGAAAGTCCTAAGAGATTACTCAACAAATAATGTATTTAAGTGGGTACCAGTAAAATCAGGAGACTATCAAATATCCGTCTATGTAAAGGATCGGAATTCAACAAAAGAACAAGATGATTTTAAGATAATACCATATAAAGTCACGGAACCAATCATCAAACCAGTAGAAATAAATAGCGTGACAACAAACCTATTATCTCCGCAACAAGTAAATAAGGAAATACAGATAAATGCAGAAGCAACGGGTGGAACAGAGAAGCTATATAAATTCTATCTACATGATGGAACAGGGTGGAAAGTCCTAAGAGATTACTCGACAGATAATGTATATAAATGGGTACCAGCAAAACCAGGGGACTACCAAGTATCCGTCTATGTAAAAGATCGGAATTCAACAAAAGAACAAGATGATTTTAAATTAATCACTTTTAAAATCACTGAACCAATCATTACATCAGTAAAACTGAATAGCGTGACAACGAGCCTATCATCTCCACAACAAGTAAATAAGGAAATACAAATAAATGCAGAAGCGACGGGTGGAACAGAGAAGCTATATAAATTCTATTTACATGATGGAACAGGGTGGAAAGTCCTAAGAGATTACTCGACAAATAATGTATATAAATGGGTGCCAACAAAACCGGGGGACTACCAAGTATCCGTATATGTAAAGGATCGAAATTCAACAAAAGAACCAGATGATTTTAAAGTGATTAACTACTCGATTCAAAATTAGTATGTTTTTAAAAAGTTGAACAAATCCTATTTAGCTTAAAGGATCAAGACATTTTAGTCTTCGATCCTTTTTATTTTCAATTTTATGAAACACATTGGTATTTGTTCTCAAATTGACATTGCTAATTGCGATTTAATACAGTATAAAAATTAAGCAAGTTCACTAATGTTAATAATGATTTACAAAAACTTAATACAAAATTTGTCTAGATAAGAGTCATTATTTGTTGATAAATATTGAAAAACTATGGTAAAGTATGAGAAGTTTGTAGAAAAAGGAAAAATATTGGAGGTTTACAATTTTGTCTGAAAAAATCAAAGTAATGACAATTTTTGGAACAAGACCTGAAGCAATAAAAATGGCACCACTTGTGCTAGAGCTTGAAAAATATCCAGAAGATATTGAATCAATTGTTACTGTAACTGCACAGCATCGGGAAATGTTAGATCAAGTCATGGAAATCTTTAAGGTTAAACCAGATTATGATTTAAATATCATGAAGGATCGACAAACATTAACAGGAGTTACCGTTCGTGCTCTCGAGGGATTAGATCAAATTATGAAAGATGTTAAGCCTGATCTTGTCTTAGTTCATGGAGATACAACAACGACTTTTGTTGCAAGCCTTGCTGCATTATATAATCAAATTTCAGTAGGTCATGTAGAAGCAGGACTAAGAACGTGGGATAAATATTCTCCTTTCCCTGAAGAAGTAAACCGACAAATAACAGGTGTAATTGCTGATCTTCATTTTGCACCAACAGTAAAATCTTATAATAACCTTGTTCAGGAAAATAAATCCCCTGAATCCATCTATATTACAGGAAACACAGCAATTGATGCATTACAAACAACTGTATCCCCTACATATCAACATGAAGTATTAGACAAATTACAAAATTCAAGAATGATTTTATTAACAGCGCACCGTAGAGAAAACCTTGGTGAACCTATGAGGAATATGTTCCGCGCTATTAAGCGACTAGTTGAGGAACATGATGATGTACAAGTTGTTTATCCTGTACACTTGAATCCTGCAGTGAGAGAAGTGGCAGATGAGATCCTAGGACAAGATGAGAGAATTCATCTAATTGAACCATTAGGAGTAGAAGATTTTCATAACTTTGCATCACGAGCATATATCATCCTAACTGATTCAGGTGGTGTTCAAGAGGAAGCACCTTCACTAGGAGTCCCAGTTTTAGTGCTAAGGGATACGACAGAACGACCAGAAGGAATAGAAGCCGGAACGTTAAAATTAGCTGGTACGGACGAAGAAACGATTTATAACTTAGCTTATGAATTGTTAAATAATTCAACAGAGTATGAAAAAATGTCTAAGGCTTCAAATCCTTATGGTGATGGAAAGGCTTCATACAGAATTGTTCAAGCAATTCGCCATCATTATGGAAAGATTAGTGACAAGCCTGAACAATTTAAAGCCTAATCTTTACAAAGGTAAC
Source organism: Metabacillus sp. KUDC1714 (assembly GCF_014217835.1). Lineage (NCBI taxonomy): Bacteria > Bacillati > Bacillota > Bacilli > Caryophanales > Bacillaceae > Metabacillus > Metabacillus elymi. The sequence continues at coordinate 1,547,459 of NZ_CP055263.1, read as the reverse complement.
AAAAACCCTTCTCTTAGTATTCAAGACCTATAAGAGAAGGGTTTTATTATGTGTAGAATAAATATAGTGAACTTGAATATCGTATTATTTAAAAGTGTTAGTATATATTACCTAGATAAAAATGTCGTAAATTCTACAAATTTCTTCAATTGTAGTATATACTTACAAAAGGTAATGCAAGAATTGTAAAATAATGCAATACCCCTTGTATGAAAAGTATGATAATAGAAAATAAAAGGGGAGCACATATGAAACGTGTTCTAATAATAAGTCAAAATTTCTATCCTGAAATAGGGAGTGCGGCAAATAGGATAAAAAATATATATGTTGAACTAAGTAACCAGGGATATAAGGTAAAAGTGCTTACTGCAGACCCTTCTTATCCAAATCGTAATATATACAGGAAGAATCCTGAATTTTGGAACGAGGATATTCCTGATGAAGACATCATTAGAATCAAGACAAAAACAAGAAAATACACACGAAATATTTTAAATCGGTTTTTATTGTATATTGAGGTTTTAGTTAAGTTGATTTTTACTATTTCTAAACTAGATAAACAATATGATGTCATATTTGCAACTTCTCCACCCATATTTATTGGATTTGCAGGCATGTTTGCTAAGTTTCGACTTAAGAAAAAGTTAATTTTGGATGTTCGTGATCTCTGGCCTGAATCATTACTTGGTGTTGGTGTATTTACAAATAAACTAGTTTTAAAACTATCTTACTTTCTTGAACAAAAATTATACGATTCAGCAGAAAAAATCATTGTAAATAGTGAAGGATTTATTCCGTATATTACTTCCAAAGGCATTAATAAGGAAGATATTATTTTTATTCCGAATTCATTGACAGAGGAAGAGTTGTCAAAGAAGCCAAAAGCAGCAACTGAATCCAACGAGACAAAGACGATTATTTATACAGGTAATTTAGGTTTGGCCCAAGATTTACTAACATTAGTAGAATTAGCTGAAATGTTTCAACAAAGATCAGATATCCACTTTAAGATAATTGGCTATGGATTTAAGAAAGATCAAGTTAAAAATCTCGTTGATGAAAAGCACTTATCAAATATTGAAATTATACAAGTGAAAAATCGAAAAGACACGTTAAAGGAAGTCTCCTTAGCAGATATTGCGTATGTGGGACTTGTGGAAAAAAGTGTCTTTCAAACTGTCTTGCCAGGAAAAATAATTGATTATATGTGTATGCAAAAGCCAATTGTCGGTAATATCGAAGGTTATTCAAAAAAGGTCATCAAGGAAGCAAAATGTGGCTTTGTATCGGATGATCGAAAAACTGTTGATTTATACGAATCAATATCGAAACTTATAGGTGATGAGCAATTGAGAAATCAATTAGGTCAAAATGGATATGAGTATGCGAAGAAACATTTAAGGTGGAAGAAGAATATTAGTCGCTTAACGAGAGTTATAGAAAACATTTAAGTTGCTTTTCCAATTGTTTATAATATTGTCGATTATCTTAGTGCAAAAGAACCGTTTATATTAAAAAAACTGAGATTTCTTGGAAAGTCAGCTCGAATTATGTATTATTATTTTTAGTATTGTAATGAAATACTATGTTAAAGGATAGAAGAATATGAGAAAAAAAGTTTGTATGTTTGTATGGAATCACTTTACAAACGATGCGCGTGTTCTTAGGGAATGTACAGCATTATCTGAATCAAACTATGATGTGGATTTAATATGTATTCATGATCCTAAGGATCCTAACTTAGCTAAATTTGAAGAACGTAATCCATATTTTCGAGTACACCGTGTCAGAAGATATCCAATTTTGTTGGAAATCTTTCAAAAGGCTTTTAGATTATGTAGCAAATACAAATCCTTAGCATTTGTATTTTTGCTTTGTTGGTTATTTATGATTTATCAATTTCCGGTTCCAGCAATAATGATCACTGTCTTCGTCTTGCTATTAGTAAAAACTAAATTAAAGGCAATTTGGATAAGTGGTAGTATTATTTTAAGAATGATCGGGAAAGGGCTAAAGAAAAACTATGATATCTATCACTCAAATGATTTAAATACTTTACCTCAAGGTTTTATCGCTTCGAAGGTAAGAATAAAGCAAAAGAAATTAATTTATGATTCGCATGAAGTTCAAACAAGCAGGACCGGTTATGAAGGAAACTCATATGGAAAACTGGAATCATTTTTAATTAATAAGATTGATGCGATGATCGTAGAGAATCATACAAGAGCAGCGTATAACGATGAGTTATACAAATTTTATCCACATGTTGTTCACAATTATCCATTCAAACAAGTTGGAGAAAATCAAGAAAAAGCACCTCTTCATGACATGTTAGGATTACCAAAGAATGAGAAAATTCTTTTATATCAAGGTGGAATCCAAACTGGTCGAGGTTTAGATAAATTAGTACAAGCTGCACCACTTTTTAAAGAAGGAACGCTTGTTTTAGTCGGAGATGGGAAAATCAAACCCAAACTAGAAAAAATGGTTGCAGATATGAAGCTTCAAGACAAAGTCAAATTCATCCCGAAAGTACCACTTGCAGAGTTACCAACATACACAAGAAATGCCTATCTAGGCTTTCAAGTACTAAACAATGTGTGCTTTAATCACTTCTCAGCATCTTCTAATAAACTCTTTGAGTACATGATGAATGGTATTCCAGTGATAGCTTGTAGCTTCCCGGAAATCCAGAAAGTTGTGGAAGAAGAGAATGTTGGTGTGTGTGTCGATTCACATGATCCGGTATCGATTGCTGAGGGAGTTAACTATTTACTAGATAATACCGAGAAACATCAACAAATGAAACACAATACATTTATTGCAAAAGAAAAGTATAATTGGGAGCTTGAGAAGCGCCATCTTTTAGCTGTTTATCAGAATGTTAACGAGTCGAAATTATCGACACTTTAAAAATTAGTAAACGATCAAAAGTTTTCATAGCAGAAGTTTAGATTTTTGTATTAAAAGGACTATTTATAGGAGATATGCTTCTTCTAAATATTGTGATTAACAAAGGTGGAGTTATTTATGAAAAAAGTAACAAAGGCAATTATTCCAGCAGCTGGTTTAGGAACAAGATTTTTACCTGCTACCAAAGCTATGCCAAAGGAAATGCTGCCTATTGTTGATAAGCCAACCATTCAATATATTGTAGAGGAAGCCATTGAATCTGGAATAGAAGATATTATTATTGTTACGGGTAAAGGAAAAAGAGCTATAGAGGACCATTTTGATCATGCAGTAGAATTAGAACAAAATTTATTAGAAAAAGGGAAAATGGATCTTTTGGAAAAAGTTAAGTATTCTTCGAATCTAGCAAATATCCATTATATCCGCCAAAAAGAGCCAAAAGGTCTAGGCCATGCTGTATGGTGTGCTAGAAAGTTTATTGGTTCGGAGCCCTTTGCTGTCCTACTGGGTGATGATATTGTTCAGGCGGATACTCCTTGTCTGCGACAATTAATAAATGAATATGAAGAAACTCAATCTTCCATCATAGGTGTTCAATCTGTAGAAGAAGATCAAACACACCGCTATGGAATCATTGCACCAGTAAATAAGATTGAACGCCGTTATGAAGTTGAGAAATTTGTAGAAAAACCAAAACCAGGTACTGCACCTTCAAATTTAGCAATTATGGGTCGTTACATCCTAACTCCTGAAATATTCCAATTTCTTGAACGTCAAGATGTTGGGGCAGGTGGAGAAGTCCAATTAACAGATGCGATTGAAGCATTAAATAAACTACAAAAGGTGTATGCTTTCGACTTTATAGGAAAAAGATATGATGTTGGAGAAACGGCTGGTTTTATAAAAACAACAATTGAATTTGCTTTAGAAAATAAAGATTTACGAGAAGAAATAGTAGCGTTTATGGAAACAATGGTCAATAAAATAAAAATCCATAATTAAGTTATGTCTGAAAGGTGGCTAGGATTGGTGAAGGTTGAAGAGCTATGTCAAGAAAATGAAGATTTACAACTTAAGGTGGAATTTTTAGAAAAAGAAGTTGCGGACTTAAAACAGGAATTAGCGAAACAACTTAACAAAAGAGAGACAGAAATTAAGGAATATGCGAAACAGATTGAAAAATATCAAAACTTAGCATCACGCTATAATGCATTGAAAAATTCAACATTAGGTAAGTTGACCAGTAAATACTGGGTCATTCGTAAAAAGCTTAATAAAGGTTAATCTTAGTATAAAAGGAGTCTAAACTATGAACCCAACTGTAAAGAAGAAACTTGATGAAATTACAAATACCAGAAAATGGTTGGAACAAAAAAACGACCCAAACTATAAGGGGGTTCATATTAAAGAAATCTCAAACAGTAAATGGTTTATGCAGTCAGATGCTCCTATTGAATATGATGTAACGAAAAATGTTTTTACAAGTCAATTGAAGGATAAAAAGCATGCTTACTTATCATTTCACGAAATGAATACAAATTTTTCAAAAGCACCAGAATTTGTTCAAGTAAACTTAAAACCTAGTGAAACATATAAGGTCACTTTTTCAGGTGAAAATGCCTCAAATATAGATATAACTTTAATGATAATCTCTTATTCAGGTGAAGAAAAAAAAGGTGTAATTTCTGTACCTATAAATGAATCAGAAAATATAACAATTTCACCTGAAATTGATAATACTCGGTTTGCAATCAGAATTTCTGGAGCAGGCTTATTTGAAATTGAAACCATCCAAATAGGTGATATTCAACTTTGGAATAATGGTAAGATCCAAACTAATGGAAACTACTCGAAGCTTGATCATACGGAATGGTACACACCTAATAACGCCACAATTCAATTCGATAAGCAATCAGATACTTTCAATGTTGATTTGAAAGAGAAAGAATATGTTTATTTACCTTATAATGAAGCAAATATTAAATTTGCAGATCTTCCACAAAATCCAATTTACATCGAAGATCGAAATTTACCGGTCGTGTTTAGTGGTAAAAAGGACTCTACTCTCGATGTTAAATTATTTATCATCCTTTACAACGGTAAAGAACGAGAAGAAGTTCATCAAATTGATTTAAATTCCAAAAAGTACATTTCACTACCTGCAGATGTCAATCAATATCGTTTGGCGGTTCGAGTATCTGGTTCAGGGAATTTCACAATATCATCTATTATTATTGCGGGTAAAGGATATTGGTTAACGAAAAACTTTAAAAATAAGATCAAAAATAATCAAGGTATAGAAAAGTCTTTTACTATAAATAAGAATGCATTATTTGGATTAGGAAGAGATAATAAAGTCATCTACCACCAAAATCACTCTATTTTTGAATCTAGACTTGTTGGGAAGCAATATTATTATTTACCATGTCTTGAGAACATAGATGTTAAAGGAGCTCCTAATTCACCTATATTTATCCCTAAATCGGGCCATTATTATGAGTTTTATCCTTCAGCAGATTTATACAATGAAGTGAACTTGACATTATTTGTAGCTGGTTATAGAAATCAAACAAGACAAGAGTTATATCAAATTCCCTTTAATAAATTTTCAACACTGCGTTTTAGTGAAAAAACAAATGCAGTTAAGTTCTTTATACGAGTAAGTGATAAAGGTTACTTTAAAAATTTAGAGATTGGATTCAATGAAAAAGCTGTTGAAGTAACAAATTCATTGGAATTAGACTTAGCCAAGCAGAATTGGTATCCTTCCCATAACAAATTAGTCCAACTATCTAATGAAAATGGCCAATTAGTGGGGAATTCTACAATTACGGATGGAAAACGTGTTTATATTTCATATAAAGAAACAAATAATAGCTTTGGTGTTGCTCCATCGTTTCATATTATGTCGGTGAATCAAAATTCTGAATATGAATTTACTATTCAAGCAAATGTAGATGAGGGACTAGAGCTGCTTCCAATGTTCGTTGGCTATGCAGGAGAAAACAAAACACAAGTTCTTCAGCTGAAATTAAATTCATCCACTAAAGTTAAACTTCAGGATGATATTACACAGTTCAGAATTGCATTTCGTGTTGCCGGTATGGGGACATTTAGAGTAGAAGAGTTTTCTATAAAGGAAATGGAAGTTGTCCAAATAAGTGATTCTTCGGATTGGATTTCTAGTAATGAAATTACAGAACTAGGTTTAGTAAAACCTAAACCATTAAATAAACTAAAAATGGCTGTGATTTTTGACGAATTTACTACAGCCTCTTATGAAAAAGAATGTGAGTTAATTAAGTTTACACCAGATAATTGGCTGGAGACGTTAAGTAGTAATAAACCTGATCTATTAATGGTTGAGTCTGCATGGCAAGGAAACGGTGGAAGCTGGAATAAAAAGGTCGGTTATTACGGTGAGGAAAACTTTAAATCACTATCAGCGTTATTAAAATGGTGTAATACTAACAACATTCCTACTGTATTTTGGAATAAAGAGGATCCCGTTCATTTTAATCGATTTATCGAGACTGCTAAAAGATTTGATTATATTTTTACAACAGATGAGAATATGGTGGAGCAATATAAAGAAAACGCAGGTCACGAAAATGCATTTTCCCTACCATTTGCAGCACAACCTATGATTCATAATCCTATTAAAATTGTTGACGAAAGAATAAACAAGGCTTGTTTTGCTGGTTCATATTATCGTCATCATGAAGATCGCTCAAAAGATATGGATCGCGTTTTAGATTATGCAGCAAAATACGGTTTAGAAATATTTGATCGAAATTATGAGAAAACCAAACAAGGATTAATGCCAAATCATACCTTCCCAGACCGTTTTACTCCTTTTATCAAAGGAAGTCTAAAATATTATGAAATCGATAAGGCATACAAAGGCTATAAAGTAATGATAAATGTTAACACGGTTAAATTCTCACCTACAATGTTTTCAAGAAGGGTTTTTGAAGGGTTAGCATGTGGAACTCCAGTTGTAAGCACATATGCTGAAGGAATTGAAAATATCTTTGGGGATTTGGTTTATATTTCGGAGAATGAAGACGAAATAGATAAAGCATTTAATTCATTGTTAAATAGTGATAATGAATATCGAACTAAATCTGTTCATGGCATTCGCGAGGTTTTAAGTAAACATACTTATACACATAGATTAAAATTTATCGCAGAAACAATAGGTTTACCTGTGTACGAAGAAATGCCGAAAGTCACAGTCATTGCTTTTGCACATTCAAAGGATGAGTTCCTACGTGCGCTAGAACAGTTTGAACGTCAAGATTATGAGAACAAAGAATTATATGTGATGGTAGATACATTTGAAGGTTACCTAGAACTGTTCAATAAGTATAATTCAAAAAATGTAAAGACCTTCGTACGAAGCTTTATGCATAATTATCAAAATATAATGGAATGGATTGATTCTCCATATATCACTTTTATCTCTAACAATGATTACTATGGTAAAAACTATTTACTAGATTTAATGCTGTGTACGTCGTTCACAGATAGTGACTTTATTGGTAAATCTACGTATTTTGGTTATAACGAGGACATGCAATCAATAAACGAATATAATACAAATGCTGAGTACGAATTTGTTACATCTTTAAACCCAGCTAGAACCATTGTAAAAACAGATGTATTTGCTAAGGAATCACTCCTGAAGGTTCTTGATGAAGCAGAGAATGGAAATGAGTATGCTGAAAGTTTAAAGTATGGCAAAAAATTCTATAGTAATGATAAATATAATTACTTAGCTGAAGCTTACGGCAATGCTAGTAAAAATAAACATTTGAATCTAATTGAATTGTGAGGCTAAATAATATGAATAAAATTAAAGTTGTTTTTGCAGGACATGATTTAAAGTTCGCAAAGCTTATCATTGATTATTTAGAGCTCACAGGAGATTACTCAGTCCGTCTAGATGAATGGAAAGGTCATAATGTTCATGATGAAAGACATAGTAAAGAATGTTTAGAGTGGGCAGATCTAATTGTATGTGAATGGGGATTAGGAAACGCTGTGTGGTACTCAGAAAATAAGCTACCACGCCAAAAACTAATTGTACGAATGCACTTACAAGAAGTTCAGACGGTTTATCCAAAACAATTTAATCTTGAAAATATAGATAGAATAATTGCGATATCTCCTTACGTATATGAAGAATTTTATAGAGTCTTTAAATTACCAAGAGATAAGATGACGATGATATATAATGTTGTAGATACAGAAATAATGAATCAAACAAAAGAAGAGGATTCAAAATTTCATTTAGGCTTCATTGGAATGAGTCCAAAAAGAAAACGTTTGGACCTAGCTGTAGATGTATTAGAAAAGCTGTGGGAACAGGATTCAAGGTACAAGCTCTTTATTAAAGGGAAATTGCCTCAGGAATACCCATGGCTTTGGAACAAAGAAGATGAACGAGAGTATTATGAAGAACTATTTAGTCGGATCAATAATGCACCATGGAAGGATGCTGTCGTTTTTGATGGCTTTGGTTCTGATATTGCAGGCTGGCTAAGGAAAATTGGTTACGTATTATCAACAAGTGATTTTGAAAGTTTTCATTTGTCGCCGAGTGAAGGTGCAGCTTCCGGCGCTTTTCCGTTAATCTTGAAATGGGATGGCAGTGATACGATTTATCCGAAAGACTATTTATTTGAATCAGTCGATGATATAGTATTACGTGTTAAAGAAATTAATGGTTCGAATCTTAATAACGAACTAGGTGAACAAGCTAAACAGTACGTAAGAAAACACTTTAGCGTTGAAGAAATCGGCGGGAATTGGGATCTGTTAATGAAAGAATTATGTAGAGAGAGAAACATGGCAGATGAAACAACCATGAATACAGTCGAAAATTAACAGCTAATATGGGGTGAATTACTATTAAATGAAGAACATATATATACCATCATATTTGACATTAGACCAGTTAAAAACTATAATTGCTGCGCTACCAGGCAGTCGTAATAAAGACTATATGAAGTCAGCAGATAATATTATTAAAAATAACTTCTATACTCTACCTCCTTTTGGAGTAGTAAAATATAAATCTTTAATAGATTGGAATGATAATAGGTCAAGAAGTTATGAAAGATTAATCCATGGCCATACCTTTTTAGGTTGTTTAGTCGATGCTTATTTGGAGACCAATAATCAATTTTATCTTGATAAAGGGTTAACTTTAATTAGTGATTGGATATCAAAACATAACTATGAACATCAAAAAGATACTATGGCATTTCATGATGAAACGACAGCTATGCGTTTACAATACTTTTTAAAGTTTTATATTTTGGCTAGGACGAATATTCCAAAAGATGAACAAAAGCTGTTGGAAAAAGTAATATGGGAACATGCAGCATTATTGTCGGATAATGACTTTCATTCTACCAATACAAACCATGGAATGTTTCAGGATATTGCTTTATTGCAATTTGCGACATATTTTAAAGGCGAACAATTAAAAACATGCACAAACTATATAGACTTAGCAGTTAAAAGGTTAAAGGAATACTTTACGAATATCTTTACAGTTGATGGAGTGCATAAGGAGCACTCTCCTTCATACCATATGCTAGTGGCTACAAATCTTAGAAGATTAATAAGTTGGATTGAAGAAATCGATTCAACTATAAGCAGTGAATTTAATAGTATATATAAAAAGGCCGAAGATTTTGCAATCTATATCATTCGACCTGATGGATTTTTACCACCTATCTGTGATACAGAGCCCAAGCCAGTGAGATCTAGTAGTTATAAATCCCTATATTCTAGCAAAGAGTTCTTGTATTCTGTAAATGCTGGAGAAAAGGGCTTGGCACCTATCGAAAATGATAAGGTATTTCAAGAGGCTGGTTATGCGATCTTTCGTGATGATTGGAAAAAAAAGAAGGAATCGTCCTATGTACTTTTTGCTGCAGCATACAATGCAGACTACCATAAACACAGTGATGACTTAAATGTTTATATTTATAGGAATGGTGAAATCATCACTGAAGCTGGCCCAAACGGCTATAATTACAAAGATCCATTCACAAAATACGCTTATTCTTCATTCGCTCATAATACATTAGTTGTTGATGGGAAAGGACTTCCTCGAACTGATGGAAAATATGACAAAGTGTTTATGTCAGATTATAAAGTTTCAGAGAGTGAAAGTGAGGCTACTGGAGTAAATCTTAGATTTACAGGTATCGAGCATAAGAGAAATGTAAAATATAATAAAAAAGATCAAGTCGTGACTGTAAATGATGTAATATTATCTGAGAAAAAACATGAGTACAAGCTATTATGGCATGTAGCTTCTGATATTCAAGTTCATGTACGAGATCGTTTTATAGAATTATTTAGAAGCAATAATAAAGTAATGGAAATAGAGTTTTCAACTCATGCACCAATTAATGTAAAGACAGTTAATGGACAAGAAAACCCTAATTTACTAGGCTGGTCTTTTCCTAAAATGGAAGATAAGAGACCATTGACTACTATTGAAGTTGATTTAAGTGGAAGCGATGTTGATTGTACTACTTATTTTCGAATGGAGTCTTTCAAATTAGGGGATGGAAGCAGTAATCCATTTCAATTAGAAAAAACATATGTTACGAATAGAAGTCTTAGATATCATTTTGAACCGGCAAAAGATGATCGATTTAAAGATCGATTGTTTGTAGTATTTTCTGCTTTAACTCCAACGAATAAATTTATCTATAATTATATGAGATCGTTGGAAGAAATACAGGCAAATAAATTATTTATATTAGATGATTTTGGTGATCAGGGTTCCTATTATATTGGAAATAAACGTGACTTTTCAATTGAAACGGCAGTTGCTTCTTTAATACAATATATTATGTCAAAACATGATATATTGCATAAAAATGTCACCACAGTAGGTTCGTCAAAAGGTGGCTATGCTGCACTTTTATTCGGAATTAAATATCATTTTGGAAATATTATTGCAGGAGCTCCTCAAAGCAAAATTGGTCACTTCTTGATCAATCAAGCAGGTCATCCGAATATTGCAACATATATTTCAGGTGGAGCAGATGAGGCGGATTGCTATTACCTAGATCAAATCATCTATCAAATATTAAATCAACCATCAGATCTTTCACCAAAGATTAATATTCTTGTAGGGAACAAAGATCATCATTATGTAAATCATGTTATTCCTTTTTGTGATGCGTTGAGGGAAAAAGGCTATAAAGTTGATTTAGAGGTTGAACAAGGGACAACTCATGATGATTTAAGAACCACCTTTCCGCCATATATGGTACACAAGGTGAAAACAATTGTTGGGTTAAAATCAGAATATACGAATGCGCAAAAAAAATTAAAAATAAATAATATAACATTAAATATGGTAGGTGAAAATTCTGTCGAATTGCAATGTAAGGCAGAGGGTACTGGTTTATTGTATGCCTATTATGTTTTTAAAGATAAAGAAATAATTGAAAAGGTTTCTTATAAGAAGAATGCTAGTTTTAAATATAGTACTAAAGAAACTGGAGACTACTTTATTAGAGTCTATGTGAAAGATTCGAATGATGAAAAAGTTGCAATGAATACAAAGTCATTTGTTATAAAAAAATAATGATCTAAAAAGGAGAAATGAAAATGAAAATTACAACGATAGGTTTAGGGTATATTGGATTACCAACTTCAATTATGTTTGCAAAACATGACGTAGAGGTAGTAGGGGTAGATATTAAACCTGAGGTAATTGATTCTTTAAATGCTGGTAAAATTCACATTGAAGAACCTGGATTGCAAGAAGCGTTAAATGAAGTTATTCAAAAGGGAACTTTTAAAGCTTCTTTAACACCAGAAAATGCAGATGCATTTATCATTTCTGTACCAACTCCAAATAATGATGATTTATACAAATCATGTGACTTAAACTATGTATTAGGTGCTGTCAAAACAGCTCTTCCATATGTTAAAAAGGGAAATGTTATCATTGTTGAATCTACTATTGCGCCAAGAAGTATGGATGACTTTGTAAAGCCGTTAGTTGAAGCGGCTGGGTTCGTAGTTGGGAAAGATCTTTTCCTAGTACACTGTCCTGAGCGTGTATTACCAGGTCAAATTCTTCATGAACTAATCTATAACAATCGTATTGTTGGTGGAATTACGCAGGATTGTACAGAAGCTGGAGCGATGGTTTACAGTACGTTTGTTAAAGGTGAAATCATTAAGACTGACGCAAAAACAGCTGAAATGTCTAAACTAATGGAAAATACATTTAGAGATGTGAATATTGCATTAGCTAACGAATTAACAAAAGTTTGTAATGAGTTAGACATTAATGCTTTAGATGTAATTGAAATGGCAAACAAACATCCACGTGTTAATTTACACACACCTGGACCTGGTGTAGGTGGACACTGTTTGGCTGTGGATCCTTATTTTATTGTTGCAAAAGCACCTGAAACTGCCCAATTAATTAATTTATCAAGAACTATTAATACATCTATGCCACACTATGTTGTAGAAAATGTAAATAAATTAATGGAGCAAACAAACGGCAAGGTCGTTAGTGTATTTGGTTTAACATATAAAGGAAATGTGGACGACATTCGCGAAAGCCCTGCTATGGAAATCATGGAACTTCTTAAACATGAAGGTAAATATGAAATCCGTGCTTTTGATCCACATGTAGAGGCAGATTTCGTTATTGAAGATATTCAAGATGCGACAAAAAATTCAGACTTAGTTCTTATTTTGACAGATCACAATGAATTTAAGAACATTGATTATACTAAACTATCTAATATGTCTACTAAACGTATCCTTGATACAAAAAATATTGTTACAAACTCAGCGGAAAACTTCGAATATATTAACTTTGGAAACTTGCATGAGGCTCTTAAGAAGGATGCAGTTCTTGTATGACCCCTGTTTCTCAAGTGATTAAAGAGCAATTTTCTAATATGCACCTCATCTTTCGATTGGCTGCATATGAAACGAAAAGCAAGAATCAAATGAATTATTTGGGTGTTTTATGGCAAATTTTGAATCCTGTTTTACAGGTAGCTATTTACTGGTTTGTCTTTGGTCTAGGTATAAGACAAGGCACACCAGTAGGGGATACCCCGTTTTTTGTTTGGTTTCTTATTGGGCTGATACCATGGTTTTTTATCAGCCCTTCAATTGTTCAAGGATCAAATAGTGTTTATGCTAAAATAAATGTGGTTTCGAAAATGAAATTTCCTGTGAGTGTATTACCAACCATAACAATTGTGAGCAATGCATTTAACTTTATAATAATGATGTTAGTTTTGGGGGCTATCCTTGTTTTATATCAAATCCAACCAGGGTTATATATGATTCAACTCCCATATTTCTTGATTAGCCTATTTATATTTTTGTTTGCATTTACTTTGTTATGTTCAACAATCTCAATAATAATTAGAGACTTTCAAGTTGCAATACAATCAGTTATGAGGATAATGTTTTTTTTATTGCCAGTATTATGGGATACAAATCGATTGGATCCTTTATATCAAACAATATTAAAAATTAACCCTGTTTACTATATTATCGAAGGTTTTAGAGATACTCTTTTAGGAAGAAAATGGTTCTTTGAAGATTTGAACTATACAATATATTTTTGGTCTATAACTTTTTTAATCCTAATTATTGGAGCAAGTATCCATGTTAAATTTAGGGATAAATTTGTTGATTATTTATAATTCGGGGGCTTATATTAAATGAAGCCAAAGATTAAAGTTAAATTTAATAATGTTTCAAAGAAATATAACTTATATAAAAAACAATCTGATAAATTATTAGATATGTTTCTTGCCAAAAAAAGGTCTCAGAGTTTTTATGCATTAAGAGATATTTCCTTTGATGTATATGAAGGTGAAACTATTGGTGTTATTGGAGTAAATGGATCAGGTAAATCTACCTTATCAAATTTGCTTGCACAAGTTGTACCACCGACTTCCGGAACAATTGAAATAAATGGACAGACATCACTTATTGCCATATCAGTAGGTTTGAATAATAATTTAAGTGGTTTTGAAAATATTGAATTAAAGTGCTTAATGCTCGGTATGAACAAAAGTCAAATTAAGGAACTAACACCTAATATAATAGAATTTGCAGATATAGGTGATTTCATATATCAGCCAGTAAAAAATTATTCTAGCGGTATGAAATCAAGATTAGGTTTTGCAATTTCAGTACACACAAATCCAGATATCTTAATCGTGGACGAAGCTCTATCTGTAGGTGATCAAACCTTTTATGAAAAATGCCTAAAGAAAATTAATGAATTTAAAGCAGAAGGAAAGACAATATTTTTTATTAGTCATTCAATCTCGCAAATTAGATCGATTTCTGATAAGGTTCTTTGGATAAATCATGGGGAAATTGAAGAGTTCGGTAGTGTTAGAATTGTAATAGAAAAGTATAAGAAATTTATTAGTTGGTTTAATGAATTAAGTGATTTAGAAAAAAAGAACTATAAAACCAAAAACATGGAAAAGCAAAAAATGGATGATTTGAATCATTTGAACAGTGAAAAAGATCAATTCATTAGTAGAAAGAATATTCATAAATCCAAAAATGATAAAACAAGTAATCCATTCATTTTTGCTCAATTATCATTCTTTACTTTGTGTACAATTTTCTCTCTCTTATTTATGTTTATCGGAAATCCTGTACAAATAATGAACAAGAACACAACTGATCAAAGCGGTGTGAAAACGATAGATCAGATTGAAGATAAAAAGGATATAATTGTCTTTGAAAAAAATGGATATGTAATTGTTAACAATGCTGATTTCTATATTGATGAACAGCTTACAGAAACAGGATTTGCGATCCCGTTCGGTAGTTCACTAGAAGTATTGGGGAAAACAGATAATGTTTATAAAATTCGTTATAATGATACGACAGGTTTTACTTCAAAAGAAAACATTCAAATTGGAGACGTAAAACAAGATAACGAAAGCGAAAATATCGCAATCAATGAATTTTTGAGTGTTTTTCCTGAAAATTTTAAAAACTCATATCAGTTTTATTTAGCACAACTAAATTTAAATGAGGAACAAATACTTGAAAAATTAAGTGGGTTGACTGGAGAATCGGTTAATATAAACGGTGATAAGACATTAGATTATAAATATGATAATGTTCAGATCATTATTGATAAAGAGACAGGATTAACCTCTAGTATTATTGTGGATAGTATTCAATCAGAAAGTGATACTCTTAATAAGATCAAGGAATCTGCTCAAATAACTTCTAAAAATGGAGATTTATTGTTTTTAAACTTAGATAAATATAATCTTACAATAAATCTGATAAATAATACTATTGCTATAAGTTTATCTGAAGATTAAAAGAAGAGGTGTATTATGTCGAATTTAAAAACAAGAGTTCCAAAAAAAACGTCCAATAAATCTTTGCTGGTTATAATCGCAAGCATTATCATTATTGGACTTGGAATAACCTATTATATTGTTAGTATAGCAGGTAATAATGAAACTAAAATTGTAGAGGCATCATTAAAAAATGATGATATTTTGCCTTTACTAAAAAAAGAAAATCCAAATGTTTACAGTGTTTCTGTTGATAGTAAACAAAATTTAGTAGCTGTATATATTAAAGATAATAAGGTAGTAAATAATAAATCGATTCTTATTAAAACTGCAGATGAAAATATACCTCTAATCGAAAAATTATTTAAAAATCCTAATATCAAAGCAGTAACAGTAACTGTTTTAAAAACTGCGGAAAATTCTAAAGAAGATAAAAGAGCCGTTCAGTTTTCATTTAATAAATCTGAAAATGTAAACATTACTGAGTTCCAAAAAGATCTGGAAGGCAATTATCCTGAGTTTTATAATTCTGCAAATCAATATTATATTTCACCTGAAATTTGGAACGGTTTAAGTGGTGCAGATCATATGAAATTCGAGAATAGGGATCGCATAAAATAGAATAATTTTTTAGGTGAAAGCAAGTGCAAGCATGCATGAGCTTTCACCTTTTTTACTTTTTGCTTTAACTATATACAGTGTAGTTGTTAGTTTGACAAATTTTATATAAAATTAACCAAGTGCAAATTTCTATTATATTATAACCAATTCACCCTTTTGAAATGGTTGCCAAAGTTAGTAACTTAGTATATTCAACTAAGGAATTACTTTGAGTTAGTAGACAAATCAATTACTTATATTAAAGTAAATAATTTTAATAAGGGGTTTAATATGAATAACTTAAAAGAGAATATTTCACTTCAAATTGAAAATTTTTTTCATTTGAAGGTTAACCTTGGTTTTAGCAATAAAGAATACATGTACGCATATTATTTAATTAAAGGCAAAGAAGTAATTGAGAAGACATCATATATAAGGAGAAATAATTGTAAGTTTAACTTATTAGAAAAAGGAAGATATCGAGTAAAAGTATATATTAAGGATTCAACAAACAATATTATTAGTGAAACAAGTGAAGAGATCTTATTTAATGGTTTTAATGAAGGAACTATTTTTAATGATAAAAAATCTATCTCTATTGTAGGGATCAACAAAAAGACTGCTGCAATTAAAAAAATCTTAGAATCCAACTATAATATAGACAGTTTTGTGGATTTGTCAGGGACATATATAGGTGAAACCTTTTTCAATCTTCCAATAAAGTCAATCGATGATTTGTTAGATAATGAAGACATACTGTTGGTTTCTCTGAATAACGATAATTCTAATATTAATTTCCCTATAGAAACTGTACATATGGAAGTAGGGGTAAATGATATTTTAACAAGAACGATGAATAAGATTAGTGCCTTAAATTTGTATAGAATAGCAAAAGCTTGTTATCATGATGGTTTACAAACCGCTGCAAATTTTATTAAAGAGTATATTTTTGTAAAGTATAACTCGTTTATACCATATACTGCAGATATTGGTGAAGGTACGAAACTCGGATATGGCGGTATAGGAGTAGTTATTCACAGTAACGCTAAAATAGGGAAAAATTGTGTTATTTCGCAAAATGTAACAATTGGTTCTAGAGGACTAGACCCAGAGATTGGAGACAATGTGTATATTTCTCCAGGATCTAAATGTATAGGGGGCAAAATAGGGAATAATGTAATAATTGGAGCAAATGCAGTAATTACAAAGGAAATCCCTGATAACTGTGTAGTTGCTGGTGTTCCAGCAAAAATCATTAGCAATGATATAACAAAATACCAAAAGTATTTTAGAAAAAAGTAATGTAGATCTGTCTAGTTGGAAATGTTAGTTATAAAATTATTCGTTTTTACTTATAAAGTAAAAAGTGAAATAAAGGGTACATTAATTGTACTTTATTTCACTTTTTTCATTATTTCAATGTCTATTTTTATTTAATATTATTGTATTTTTTGTATATTCCGTTTTTATTGTTGAATCTAATAATATTTTGATCAATTGTTAACTCTTCTGTATTTATAGATTCTGTACTATTGATAAAATATTTTATATCTTTCGATCCATTAACATCATATTTCACATAGTTTTTTTCTATGATCAAATTACTTAATAGGAAATTAACTGGATTATCTTGTACTATTAACAGAATAAATTCTGTAGATATATTATTTGCTTGGTTATTAGTAATTTTTACAGTACCTTTATCGAATGAGTATGTATCTTTAATATAAATGAAGGAATTCGCTTTAAAGTCTTCAACATTATCAGGCAAAGAATATTTATCAGCTATTTTAGGTACAGCTTTACCAGAAATAGTTTTATTATTTTTTATTATTGCATTTTTACCATATGCTAATAATATACTTGCTCCTTTTATGTAACCAATGAAACTATTACCTTCAATTGTAACATTTGCACTTCTAATATTAATTCCATAATTTAAATTACCCAAAATATTGTTACGAAATATTGTATAATTTGCGGTTGAATGGCTTCCAATGCCGTATTGAGTGTCTTCAGATAAGTAGTTAAAACCATTTTCGTTTTTTCCGCCACCAAAAACTGTATTAAATTCCACAATACTATAGTAATCAGGATATAATCCTGAAATATCAATTCCTCTTCTTGAACCAAATACTGTATTATCTCTAATCATGGAGAAAGAGCTTCCATAAGATTGTATACCATATCCACTGTACTGATCATTTGCCCCTATAATTAATGAATTTTCGATACTCGTTCTAAAACTACTTACTATATGAATTCCAGTTGAAACAGAGTTTTTAACTGTTAGATTGTGGAATACACTATCACTAGTGTATTCCAATTTTATTCCTACTGTTCGATTGTTCGACTTATTACGTTCAACAGTAATATTCTTCATATTTATCGTAATTGGATCAATAATTTTAACAGTTATGATTTCTGAATCTTTAATGTATGTATCCCAAAGGGGATTTTCTATAAGCACACTATTTTTGTTTAAGCCAATAACTCTATGAAGTTCACCTTTATGTAAATTTTCCTTACCAATTCGTGGATCAAAGTACCAGGGAGTATCACTTTCAATTAATAACAGGTCTCCACTTTTTACTCCATTTACTTTTGATAATGCAATGGAGTTATTACCTGTTTTAAGCTGATCTGATTTTATAGTAGTTGTATACCTAATATTTCCCTTTAAATCGAATGCTGGTACTTTACTCTCATTGTTATCCATGAAAATTTTCGCATTATCTTTTTCTGTACTAATAAATGTAATATCTGAAGTAGCTTTAATTGAATCTGTAATTCGATAAGTTTTTCCGGACTCAAACAAAACGGTACCGCGTTTATTTTTTAATGAATCTACAGCACTTTGAATGGCCTTTGTATCATCGGCCTTTCCGTCCCCAATAGCGCCAACAGATTCGACATTAATCGAATCACCATCCTTATAATGAGGTTGTTCTTGCAATGGATTCTGTGTTTTCTGATCTTTTTCAGCATCTATGAAAAAGTAAAAAACACCAAGAATAAAAATGCTAATTATAATTAATAAATTCAATCTTTTATTGGTGAACAAATTTCTCATCCTTTCATTAGAATTTAATTATTATGTAACTTAATAAGTGTATTATAAGTGTATTAAAGAATTAATAATTCTTTAAGAAAAACAGATAATATGAATGTCTGAAAATGAATACAAAAGTGTTGAATAAAACACCTGTAATAAGTAATGATTTTGATTAGTATTTAACAGTATATAGATTAGGCCGAACATAAATTATAGCATTGGGCTAATATAGATGTAAGTGTTAAAAAGCTAGGTATCTGATAGAAGAATGATGATAGAGAACTTATTTTATCTAACAGTGAATATAAAGTGCTTTCTTAATATAAAAAATATAATGGTTATTACTTTATCCATCAGATAATACCGTTGAGACAATGTAGCAATGAGTGTATTGCTGATCATAATTTGTTTAGGAGTTGATAAAAATGAGTTTCTTTATCAACAAATGATTTTTTAATGCAATAAGGAATGATACAAATAATAATCTTTCTGCTGATCTAATTGCTAGGGATATAAAGGGTTCGCTAAGTGGAAATATTATTAATAAACATTAAAAGAAGCTATAATTATCCCATAGATGTTCTCAAATCATATCAATAATATTATAAATGCTTTAAATCAGCTTGGTATTTATCCTTAAAATCAGTAGATTTCTTAATTGTAGTAATTGATGAATAAAATCTTAGGTTAAAACATAAATGATACAAAAATCATTTTTCCATGACCTAGGAAAAAATAATTAGTGCAGATCATGATACTGCTGAGTATCTTTAAAGTGACCCTTCACTAAATGGAAATATACAAAAAATAGCCCCCTGAAATTTGGGCGCTATTTTATTTGATTAATTTTAGGCACTTCAGTTTTCTTCATAAGGAAAGACTTTTTAGAACCTACTTAAACATTAATTTTTTTAACTGGAAACACAATCATTGTGTCATCTTTCTTTACATAACATCTAATTTGATAACTACCTTTTTCTTGGAATGTATAATTTAAGCAGTTACTTTTACTATATGGTATTTTTTTTACTAATTGTTTCTCTTTAAATACATACCATGCGAAGGAGAGACCGTTATACTCATGGCAGATTACTTCAATTTTGTATTCATTTAATGTATTTTGTTTAATTATGGATTGTCGTATGTTAGTTTCAAGAAGATAATTTGAGATTAATTTATCAATTTCAATGTGATCTATTTCATTCAGTTCAGTATTTTCCCTCTTAAACATACTATAAAAACGTAAAAGATTATTATTAGCTTCCTTCTCTTCATAAAACTGACTAATTAAGTTATGCCCCAATTCTCCAAGCTCATCTCGTAACATATCATTTTCTACTAAACGTTCAATATCCTTTTCAATAGATCCTTCAACATAATCTTCGATCTTATTACCAATGCCTCCAAAGTTTGCATATACCCCTTTTAACCAATTATTTTTATCAATTAAACCAATATACCCTTTACTTCCTATAGCAATTGTAGGTTTACCACAACTCATTGCTTCTAGAGCACACCGACCTGGAGCAATAACGATATCACTATTTGAATATGACATTAATAAGTCAATATCTTCTTTCCAACCAACAAAGTTAACAAAATGATTATTAGTGCCTACTATCTCTTCAACTTTTTGTTTCATTTCATCAATTAATGTACCATCACCTACAATAGTCCAAATAACATCATTTGGGTACTTTTCTGTTGTGAACTTTAGTGCTTTGTAAAATACTTCGATAATAAATTCTTTATCTTTATCAAGTCTTGTTACAAGGGAGATGTTTATTTTTCTATTTAAAGCAGGAGGCTCTATTGGCTGGAATAGATGTGTGTCTACCCCATTAGGAACAACAAATAATTTATGATTATATTTATTAAGTCTATTTTTGGCTAGATGTACCTTTAAAAAGTCCTTTATTCCCTCAGAAACTGTAAAGACCATTGCAACTTTATCAATATACGTTTCAATATAGTCAGTATGTCTTCCATGTATAGTTACAAAAAGTGGACTTTTGAGAATTTTTGAAAGAAGCACTGCAACTTTTCGCGATTCAAAAGGATGGGAATGAATAATATCAATTTTATTGGATTTGTTTAATTCTAAAAGAGTTTTTATTGTATTGCTGAACTCTGTAGGAGTAAAGTCTGTATTTATGACGTTTATACCTTTTTCTTTTAAAGTGTCTGTAAAAACACCTGGTCTACAAAGTACCGTTACATCATTTCCATTACTTTTACAATGTAATGCAGTCGACATCACATTAAAATGTAGTCCGCCTAATGGAGCATTGAAAAATACAGGTATGAGAATATGCATGCTTTTTTACACCTCAGAATAATATTTAGTAATAAACATTATACATTAATAGTTGCTGGCCAAAAAGTCTAGTTAATTAGATTCTTGGGCTTAATTTAGGGTAAATCTTATCAACCTTATTGTCTTTTTTAAACGACAATAAATTAATAAAAATAGGAATACTCTCCTAATGAAGAAAATAAGGTTAACATATTTGAAACTAGTAGATTGATAGATTGACTAATAGTGACATCTGAAAAATAGAAAAGGGGTAAGTATACATTATGATGTGTGCACTTTCAAATAGAAAACTGGTGGAAGAGTTTGAAACAACAAGAAAAGGTATGGCATCAGTCGGGTTAGAACATGGATTAACAAACTCAGATACGGTTAAATTAAGTACAAAGCTAGATGACTTATTGAATTAATTGCTTTAACCTCATAATAGGGAACTAGTATATGTCTGTTATCATGAAATTATCGTATTAACAGAGGTTGGTAATAAATCTATGATATTTGAAACTCATTGAAAAGAGTTAGCGGCTTCTTATGAAGAGTAGAATTCACGAGTGATGGGTAAATGGCTATGGAATTCAGTGCATTGGTGAAGTAGTTTCTACACTATCTAATCATTCAAGTACATATACAGAAGAAGCTAGAATGTGAAATAATCCATCGAATAAGTTGTCATACAAATAGAAACGATAAATGAATTTTGGAAAAATAATAATAGCCAAAAGGAAGGGTGAAGTGATGTATTCAAATTAAAAGACTTACCCATGGGGACAACTAGCAAGTTGTGAAAAAAACAGCTAATCCTAGTTCGCCTGGTGAAGGTGGAGATTACTTTGTGACATTTCATATATATATGTCAAGCTAAAACAGTATGGTAAGAGTTCCAGTTAGTTCTTCTTAGTAATTAATACTGTTTTTGACTTATTTCGTTTAGATGATAGAAAGTAAAAAAAATAATAAGTTAAGGTGGATAATATGAAGATAGATATTTTTGGTAGTTGTGTTTCAAGAGACTCATTCAAATACACTTCTAATGTTGAATATAGGGTTAATAATTATTTTGCACGTTCTTCAATCGTAAGTTTGTATGGTCGTATATTCAAAATTAAGATTGATGAAATAAAGTTGGCTTCTGCTTTCCAAAGAAAGATGGTGTATTTTGATTTAATCAAAGAATTCCCAAGACACATTAAAAATTTCAATTCTGACTATTTAATTATTGATTTCATAGATGAAAGAATGAATATTTTAAAAACCAAGGAGAGTTATTTAACGAGATCAAAAGAGTTTGTTGAGTCAAAAATAGATATTAAGGGAAGAGTATTGTCTGATTCTGATAAATTAATGTTATGGGAAAAATGTGCGGAAAGATTTATTAATGATCTAAAAAGCAACCTAAAACCAGAACAAATTATCTTGCATAAAGCCTTTTGGCAAGAGCAGTATAAGGGAGAGGATGGAACAATTCACTACTTTGATGATCCAGAAATTAAAATAAACAATCTTCGTCTTAAACATTATTATGAGATGATTGAAAATGGTATTGAAGGAATTAATGTAATCGAGTTAAACGGTTTTATAGCCGATGAAAATCACGTATGGGGTTTAAGCCCATTTCATTATGAAGATAGATATTATCTAGAGTTTATAAATCAATTAGATAGTATTGTAGAAAATGTATAATAGGGATGGGTGCCTGTCACCACCCGAATTTTGTCGAAATACTTGGAGTTTCTGAGAGGCCAGTTTGTATGTTTGTTCTTTTTTGTTTACAAGAATGTCCTCCTTTCTTTTTATGAAACATCGGTGATTGAATAGCTTATATTAACTAGTAATCTTTTTATTAAAACAAATAAAGATATAATTTAAGTAACATAATGAGGGATCCTATTTCACAAATAGGATCCCTCATTATACTTATCCCTTTTGCAATTGCGTAGGAGGCATTTGGATCGAGTGATTTAATGTGTCGAGCTTGCTTTCGATCCGATTTAGTAAATAGAGTGTGACGATTATAGAAAGCCAACATCACTAATCATTGTTAACCATTGTTCCATCTTATTTGCACCTCTTTCAATTGAATTTATAAATAGGGCTGACAGGGAAAAACGTGTCAGCCCCTATTTAAGTTACCCAAGCGCAATTTCCGTTACATTACGGTCAATAACTCTTGCACCTTTCTTCGATACAAATTCCCCATCAGTTGAAATAAAAATATTCGCTGCTAAGATTTGATCCATTGCTGCATTTAATGCAGTTTGATCAACTGGTTCTACAGGAGAGTCCACACTGATTTTCACTGTTTTCCCTGCTGTGTTTAAAAATTGAAGCTCTAATGTTTTCGCCATTTTTTTCCCTCCTTTCCTTCCTCATTTGGTTTGTTTTCCTTTAAACGATGTTACGCATCAATTTGATTTGTGTCATTACGCTCAACGAATGTTAGTGTTTCTGTTTGTAAGCTTGCAATCGCTTGTGCTGCTTGAAGCAATTGGTCAGGTGTAGCTGATGTTTTGACGTTGTTGTAGTTTTTACGCTTATAGATGTCTTTGCCGTTCTCGTCTACTCCCATGTTAAACACTAGGCTTAATTGAGTATCTAATAATGTTGCAACTGCCATGCTCTCACCTCCTTTCACCCTTTATATATATAGAAAGGGTAAGTAGAGTAGCGTAGTATTGATATTTTTTTATAAATAATGGATGTACTAGCTTCTGTTGCTAACCTTTGGTCTTACTTGATTCCCAAAAGATCCTCAATAGAATGCTTTTTGAGTTTAGTAATCGCATCCCTACGCCATGCTTTAACTGCAGATATTGATACTCCTTCATCCTTTGCAACTTCACTTGGTGTTTTGCCTTTAAGACAGTAGGCTTTTAACCATTTGCTTTGATTTGAAGTCAAAAGGGAGGAAATACTTTCAATATTAGAGTCTGATAGTAGATGTTTAAAATCATCTTCGCTTGTTTCTTCCTGTGGTGAAACAGTCATGAGCCGATTTTCCTTCTCCTGTTTTTTCCTCTCTTTCGTAAGCCATGCTTTCATTCGACCAAGGATATAGGAATAAACATAAGACTTAAATTCCCCTTTTTCTTCATTAAATCGTAACGAAGCTTCCCATAATGCAATACAGCCAATTTGATAAAACTCGTTTTTATCTTTGTAAATCTTTAACTTTTTCATTATGTGATAAATCATTGGTTCAAATTGTTCATGCAGCTTCTCAAATTTCTCATCTTCATACATATAAGAATCCTTTTTAAGAATGCATTCTTAAGTATTCCGCGGTAATTTGAGAATATCAGTCTATTTATCTATGAGAAAATTTCGATATGGGGTAGATAACAGGAGAGATTAACCTAATAAGAGGATTATTTCTTAGTAATAACTAGGTTATTGATTGGGAGTTTATTGGGATGATGGTGCTATTGGGGTTTTTGTTTGAGTATTGGAGTTTTGGGGGTCAGTAACCATTCACTCAGTAGGTGATTGACCTTGTATTGTAAATTCTGGAGAAAGGAAAAGACGCCTCACATATTGCATAACTGCGCAAACAGTTATACGTGAGACGTCCCACGGATGTTGCATCAAATTACAAACTACCTAAATACAATGATCATTCACTTTAGTTTTCATAAAAAAGAGAGGTATTTGCATATAAAGCAGGTGATCCTCCAGAGTGAATAAATAGAATGTGATCATCGCGCTTAAAGTAGCCATTTGAGATGAGTTCAATTAGTCCTGCTGCAGCTTTACCAGTGTACACTGGATCGAGTAAAATTCCTTCTGTTTTTGCTAGTAACTGGACGGCTTCTACCATTTCAGGGGTAGGGAGAGCATAGCCAGGTCCGACATATTCATCAAAGCAAGTAACTGCCTCACGGGGGATGGGATGTGAAATTCCGATATGTGCCGAGGTTTCTTTCACAAGCTGGTATACTTTTTCTTCTTGTTCAGCTTTTCCTCTGCTTACATTTATTCCGATTACAGGGATATTACTTTGACTTCCAGAAAATCCAGTGATCAAACCTGCGTGCATTCCACCACTTCCGCTTACACAAACGACTGACTTTATATTTATGCCTTGATCAAATGACTGTGCTAAAATCTCCTGGGAGCAAGCGGCATACCCTGTTGCCCCAATGGCAGTAGATCCACCGACTGGAATGATGTAAGGGTGATGTCCTTTCTCTTTGACTTCATTTGCTACTTGCTGCATTTCTTTCATCAAGTCTGTTCCATTTGGGACAACCTTGATATTTTCAGCGCCTAGTAAATGATAAAGAAAATAGTTACCGTTAAAGTCAGGCTCAGAACTTTTTGTCAGACCTTCTTCTAAGACAAGAATGCACTTCATCTTCTCTTTCACTGCAGCCGCTAGTGTTAAGCGACAATGATTTGATTGAATGCCTCCACATGTAATTAATGTATCTGCACCTTTTTTCAGAGCATCGGCAACAAGAAACTCTAATTTTCTTGTTTTATTTCCACCAACCGTAAGTCCAAGTAAATCATCTCGTTTTAGATAAATCGTAGGGCCGCCAAGAGCTTCAGATAAATTGTCTAATTTCTCGATAGGTGTATGGGATGGTGTGTATTTTCGTCTGGGGAATTGAGATAAGTTCATATGTAATGTCCTCCTGTTTGGGTGCCTGTCACCACTCGAAATATGTCGAAGATTGTTAAGTTAATAGTTTGGTAGAGCATGATAGAATAGGGATGCAATTGAATATAGTAAGGGTGGATTTAAGTAAAATATAAAGGTCTATGCATTTTACTAATAATTTCAGAAATAACAAACAATATAATTAACAGAGTTAATATACTTAAAGTATCTTAGTCACAAACTGTTTGAATATAGTATCAGCTTGAAGTTGATTCCATAAACTCGTACTTAATGGAGGAACTGGAATGTTATTTACAGGATCAAATAAGTCATTACCTACACACTGATAAAAAATGAAATCTTTTATATTGTTTGTAACAATTGTTAAATCATTATCGAGAGCTGTAAGCATTAATCTTGCATCATTTATTGATGGAATAACATTGTTTCGGATTATACTTCCGTTAGGCAATGGTAGATTGTAAGTCTTTAGAGCATAGGCAATAGCTTGTCTTAATTCGTGTTCACGCTGCACAGATGGGACGTATTTAACCTCTATTAAAGAGGGAATTAGCTGGTATAGTATAAGTTCCAATTCTGTTTCAGGTATTCGAAAACTCTGTAATTCAATTTCTCGTATTGTTTCGTCGCCTACATACATTGTATGATTCTTGTCTAGTACTGTACTTTGCCAGAAGGCTTGTACAAATGGGCTTAATTGGGGTGAACTACCAGCACTGTATCTTAAAACATTTGTATCAAGTAAAAAATTTGTCAAAAAGCACACTCCCCACCATAATTTTCCTAGGAAAATTATATCATATTTTGGAATGAAAAAATCACCCCAATAATTGGAGTGAGTAGGGTGATTAATCTTCAAAATGCTTTTTGTTTTTTTCGATTTCATCGAACATTGTGTGATATTCGTCTAAGTTTGAGAGTTTTTTTATGGCTTCTAGTGTTTGTCTATTCTTTTGTTTGTGCTCTCTTAGCCTAACTAACAATTCATCAAATTTGGGGTGATTCTTATATTGATTTACCTCTACCCGCCATTCGCCTCTGTCTCCCATAGTTCTCCAAGCGTTAATTACTCCTTCTTGACAATACTTTCTTACCATTTGAGGGGAAATGCTTAATAACCAAGAAACATCCATCGTAGATAAATAGTCTGGTATAACATTTCTATTTTCTTCAACAAAGTTTATTTTTGTAACTAAATTTTCTATTGTATCGATTTCAGTATTGGTCATTTGGTCAATTAGTTTTTGTTGTTCTCTTAGAAAGTAAATATACCTTGAAACTTTATCGCTCTCAATTACTTTTACTTCTTCTTCAAGTACTTGTACTTGGGTTTGAGTTAAAGTTTTTAACATAATAATCATCCCTCCCACACCTCCATTATAATATATGTTCGAAAAAAGGGAAATATACGAAACATACGAAACTTATTCTTATTATTAACAAAAAGTCAATTTTTAAACAACTTGAACTTGCCTGTGCAAAATAAATAGTAAAACAATACCTCATAACAACTGAGTTACCACTTGTTCAATTTAAAAAAGACAACTGTATTAGTTTGTTAATAGATAATCATTATCTAAACCATATATATGTATATAAGTAATGTTTACGAAGGGTATTCATATTTTCAACCTTTTAATCTTTTGAATATGAGGTTGGCTTTAGCCTCCCTTCTGTGCAATGTCAGCTGTAATTTCACAATTAGACAGTACACTTTTAAAAAAATCAAAAGTTCATTCAAAGTAAACATAAGCAGTAGATAGTTATATAAAGGCAATTCTTCGATTACACTCTGTAAAATTTTGGTTAATAAAATAAAACATTCTTCCTATATTCATATCAAATTTCACTACTGGAGACTTATGGAAGTGATCTGGTAATTATAGTAACATTTACTTAGCTATGTGTTTTATTGGAAATGAAATTGACGATGAATAGAAAAGTAAGTTAACTCATAATGAGGTGGATTTTATGAATTCGGAAAAAGTCAGAGCATTAGCAAAAGTGTTCCAGGAATCTTCTGAAACGTTAAAATTAGATGAATCAAAATTAATGCAGAGTGTACATACAAATACGGCAACATGGACAGGAGAAGCACGAAAAAAAT
This sequence comes from Metabacillus sp. KUDC1714, assembly GCF_014217835.1. Lineage (NCBI taxonomy): Bacteria > Bacillati > Bacillota > Bacilli > Caryophanales > Bacillaceae > Metabacillus > Metabacillus elymi. Next base: position 1,519,484 of record NZ_CP055263.1, on the reverse strand, counting down.
TTGATTCAATGCTTGATGAAGCAGGTATTTTATTTCAAAGACATTCAGACAATCTTTATCAGATCAGTAAAGAATTAGAAAGCGCAGCAAATGATGTTGACAGAGTGAGAGAAGAGATTGAGAGACAAAGAGAGTTAGAGCGGCTTGCTTGTATGAGGGATGAGTAGAAATAAAGTGAATAAGGTTATAGAGGTGTCATATGAAACCGAAAAATAGGGATAGGAAAAGTTTGGAAGAGGAAGGCTGGGTCCTCCCGGATAAAAATAAGAAAAGTAAAGATGGTAGTTCACTTCCTGGCTGCAGTGATTTTTTTATTTTGTTCATTCAATTTGGTGTTTTGGCGCAACAAGTAATTAGTCTTTTTTAAGACGATCTATTTCCGCTAAAGTAGAGGTTAAAAAAATGGTTCGTAATAAGTATAAAAAGAAAAAAGAAGTTGATGGCAAGAAAGGAATGGATGACAATTGGGTACCTGGTTGTGTCGATCTATTTATCTTGCCGTTTTAGATTATGATATTGGGACATTACTTTTTTCAAAGTATTTAGATGAAATCCTATATATAGGAAAAGAAAAGAGGATGAAAGAGTGGGTAATAAAATTTCAGTAGATCCAGACCGTTTAGAAGATTTAGCAAATGAGCTTGTCTCGAAATTGTCGAAAGTTGAAGAGGAATACAAGGATCTTCATTTGGAGCTTTACAACCTAATTAGCAGTGCTCCAGCAGAGTATAGTCATTGTTTTTATCAAGTAGGGGATCCGTGGGGAACGGGAAATCAATTAGCTGATCTTCTAAGTGAAATGGAGATCGACCTTCGAATGACAGCAAATAAATTTTCAGATGCCGATAACTTAGTCGGTCAACTTTATAAACTGCATGAGAAGTATGGAGCATTAACAGCGATGGGTGCTTTAGCATCGAAACAGCTAGCATTTTATGGGCTGGGTTTTACTCAATTTATGAAAAATAGCGATGATGTGTATATGTATAGACATATGAATGCCCTAAATAAACTTTCTGATGTCGTTGATAATTCCAAATTTCGTAATGTAGCAAGAGCTTATTTAAGTCCAACAAATCTATTAAAAAAATATAGAGATGTGCCATTTTCTGATTTAGTTCATAAAAAAGTTGCTAAATATCTTCCTGGCGATGTTGTTAAGTATACAGATAGTTCAAAGGCTTTATTTGAAGGGATTAAGCATAGAACATTGGACTCGACAACGTTTAAATCATTTGTTAAGACGGGAGCGAAATTTGCAAAAACCAATGCTGTTAGTGCAGTACTAGTAACAGGAGTAATGGAAACAAGCGGAATGGGCCTGAAAATTTCTGAAAACTATGCAAAATACGGAAATAATCCAGAGGTCTTAAAGCGCGAAAATGCAAAAGCCGTGGGAAATGCAGTGAATAATACCGTAGCGATTTCTGGAGGTTCGATTGCGGGGGCATTCGTAGGAGGGGCTCTAGGAAGTTTAGTAGGTCCAGTTGGTACGGTTGTAGGAGCTGCTGCAGGTTCATTTGTAGGAGGACTTGTTGGAGAGCAAGCGGCTAAACTTACTGCAGGGATAGCAGAGAAAGCAGCTATAGCTTTAAAAGAACCGATACATGCTGGTCTTGAAACGATTAAAGGTGGTTTGGAAAAAGCAGGGGAAGTTGTTGAAGGAATTAATAAAGGTGTTGATTTTGTAAATGATCAAATTAAGGATACAATTGCTGACCCAATAGGGAAGGTGAAAGATATTGGTAAGGGGATATCGAAAGCAAAAGAAACAGCGAGTTCTCTTGTCGATGGAGCAAAAGATTTTCTTGACGATAAATTGTCATTTTTTTAAGGAGGACCTATGAATACCATTCAATTAAGTATTGAAGAGTTAATTTTTTCATTTTATAGTGAAGGTTTATTTGAACAAGGAATGTCTATTAAAGAAGCCTATTTTCCAACGCTTCAAGAATCTGAGTTAAAATTAATGCTAGAAGTTGCCTCTCGTTCTTTGTTAGCAAAAGATATGATAAAGGAAGTTCATAACCAATATAAATTAAAGGATGAATTTGCTTCCTATATTCATACATTAAATTATGCAGAAAGTACCGTAAAGGCTTCTAAACATCAGTCTGACTTAAATGGAGAAGAAAGTATCTCCTTTCATTATAAAAATGAAGAGGTTTATTTACATAAAGTATTGTACGACAATCAAGTACATTCTATTTCTAAGCTGCCAGATGAAGAAATCATTTCAGTTATAAGTAGTTTTTTCAATTTCCATACATTAGAAAAGCAAAGTGAAGTACTTTTTCAGTTAAAAAGTGAAGAATTTGAAGAACTTTTAGAGGATGTTAGTCAATCTCATTCTTTATCAGAATCGATTGCTCAGAAATGGGGAAGCAAAAAGGGTCAATCTAATAGTATTCTAGAGTTTTTAAATGACATTTCTACTAGAAACGGTAAAATGGATAGTTTATTAAGTTTAAAGTATGACTCAGATAATAACCCTGAACTAATGGATCTTTATTTTATTATCCCAGGAAAGAATGAATGTTGGCTTGCTACAAGGGACAACAACCTTGATCTGAATATTCAAAGAGCAAATGAGACATCTATTAAAAATCTATTATTAACGAACAAGGTTCTTTCAGCTTAAGGAGGTGCATCGTTTGGTTAACGTTAAGAAAGATAATGACATCATACATATAAAAGGTTCCAAGTTCATGTACGGTTGGGTGTTTCTTGCGACTTTAGGTTTTTTAATTGCTTGTTTTTTCTTAATCATACATGGTTTGAAATTTGATTCCAAGTATTCTATTTTATACCTTGGTGGTGGATTCCTCTTCACTCCTTTCTACCTTTACCTAACTCTTTGGTCACTTCCAGGTTTTATTCCAGGGAAGGTCCTGTTAACGATTATTCAAGGTGAGAATAGTACAATTAAATCAAAGAAAGGTACAGTCCTTATTAAAAATATTCGTAATATCGATTTAGTGAGAAATCCTCTAAATTTAATAAATGATATTGTAATAGAAACCTTCGATAACAATAAAATTAAAATTCGCACCTTTAATTTACTTGATGACCTGGATTATCAGGTGGTAGTTGATCAATATATTTATCCTTATATGACAGAAAATGCAAGAAAAGTTTGGGATCGTAAGGTGAATTTGGATAAATTGCAAAAAGTGGCTAAATACGTTCGGCAGGAGCAGAATATTGATTAACGTTCATTAACTTTATTTAGTCAAGTTTGACTCCATTTCACTACAGTTGGAGTATACGAGGGTTTTTAAATGATCTTTCTACTAGAGAAAGAATGAATGTTGGCTAGCGACAAGGGACAACAGACTTGACCTGACTATTCAAACAGCAAATGAGGCATCTATTAAGCAACTATTCGTAACGAACAAGATTCTTTCAGCTTAGGAGGTGCATCGTTTGGTTAACGTTAAGAAAGAAAATGAAGTCGTCCACATAAAAGGTTCAAAGTTCATGTACTGGTGGATGTTTCTTGCGACTTTAGGTTTTTTAATTGCATGTATTTTCTTAATTATACACGGGCTAAAATTCAATTCCAAATATTCATTATTTTACCTTGGTGGCGGTATTATACTCACGCCTTTTTACCTTTATCTAACTCTTTGGTCACTCCCAGGCTTTATTCCAGGGAAGGTGCTGTTAACGATTGTCCAAGGCGGAAACGGCAAAATAAAATCGAAAAAAGGTACAGTTTTTATTAAAAATATCCGTAATATTGATTTAGTCAGAAATCCATTGAATTTGATCAATGATGTTGTCGTTGAAACCTTTGATGACAAGAAAATCAAAATTCGTACTTACAATATTCTTGATGATCTTGGATATCAAATGATGGTCGATCAATATATTTATCCTTATATGACAGAAAACGCCAGAAAAGTATGGGATCGTAAGGTGGATTTAGATAAATTGCTAAAGATAGCTAAATACGAGCGGCAGGAGCAAAAAATTGATTAACCTTCATTTCCTCAAGGTGTGACACTGTATAAATACAGGTAATAAACTGTGAAAATAATATCTTTTCATGGTTTATACCTGTGTCAATCTTGAGTCAATTAAACAGTTAATCTGTTAACAAATACTGAAGAATTCAGCTTTACCCTCAATAAAAGATTCATCAGTCTAACAATGCACCTCACAGTAAACCCTTCAGATACAGATACCTCTACATTTCTGGCAGTACAGTTACCTTCGTAGGAGGAAAAGTTTGATTAATATAAAAACAGGAGGAAATTCTATCAAAATCAAAGGTTCAAAGTTCATGTACGGATGGATGTTTCTTGCTAAACCATAAAAACACCATATTTTCATGGTTTATCGTGAAGATCAGTTTCAAACGTGAGCCAATCAGACGGTTAACCAGCTCCTTTCCAGTATTTTTAAATACAGCCGAACGTCAGCTTTATTAATCAAAATCTTACCTTTGTATAGATGCTACTTATTTCTCAAACCCCTCACTTAAATTCTTCTTTAACTTAGCAATCGTATCCCTGCACCAAGCTTTAACGGCATAAACAGATAACCCTTCCTCCTCTGCAATGTCAGCTGGCAATTTCCCATAGAGACAGTACGCTTTAATCCATTTGCTTTGATTTGGGTTAAAAGGGTGGAAATGTCCTCAGGTAACCGAATCTAATAGCATGGGGATAAAATCACTTTCTCTTGCTTCTTCAAGGTTCCATCGTTCTCAAGCTGGCATTGCCTATTCATTTTTCTCCTTTCTCTTGTAAGGACTGTTTTCATCAGGTCACTGATATAGGAATAGACATATGATTGAAAATTCCCCTTATCTTCATTAAACCGTTGGGAAGCCTCCTATTAGGCAATACACCCTATTTGATAAAACTCCTGTTTGTCCGATGCCATCAGATCTCAAGGTAGTGCCAACTAAATGGATAGTCACATCCAAAGAAATGCAGTTAAGTGACTGAACATGAACTTTGCTTTGATCGGAATATATAACTTCTTATACTAAAGGATTGAGTGGCGTCTTTAACGGACAAACATGTGATAACCTCAAGCCTTTCCCTATATGAATAAAAGAAGGAATTATAATGAGGCAAATCGAAGTTGTGGGAGGGATTATACTTTGTGTAGATGTTTTACAAAAATACACGTATAGACCGCAACATTATACTAGGTTTAAAACCATTTAATGGTGAATGAGTTCAAATCGGAGTAGCTTCGGCCACTCCTTTGGCGGCTACTATCGCTTAACGTTGGTTGCACTTGACATAATTGTTTTAATAACCCTTTTTAGGTGATGAGCAAAAACACTCCAATAGGAATATAGAGTGAATTTAAAGGATTTGGTTTGGACCAATTGGAATTTCAAAAGAAGACGTAACTACTGATCAGGGGGAGAAGCGGTGAGAAAGAGGAAATTTTATTGGAAGTTGTTTGTATGTATGATGGCGGTTATTTTTGTATATACGGCTGCATTGTCGTTTGTTTATTATTTAAAGAATCGGGAGTTTACGAATTTCGAGCTAGAACAGAGTCAGAAGGAGCTTTTGAAACAGACGAAGGAAAAAGTGGATCATCGTTTGCTGGTGGCGTTGAGCGGGATTAACCAGCTCAAGTCAACGGAGGCGTTTGTGAATTTTAGTCAAAATAGGAATGAAAAATTGAAATATTACTATGTTAATGAGTTGTACAAGGAACTGCAGAAAAATTCGAATGCTTTTAGCCAGTTTGAGTATAAGCTAGGTGTGATGAAAGCAGATGAAGATTTGATTGTGACACCTGATATGACGATTAATCAGGAACAGTATTTTCAGCAGCTTGGTCTGAATAAAGAAGAGAATCAACAGGTGGTTGACTATTTAGCGGAAAAAAACAATAGCTTCGAGCAGTATAAATTATTTACCCTCATGAATCAAAAGAAAGATAACGTGTATATTACCCTGTTGAAAAAAGAGCGGATAGCTGAAGGAAATAACGTTGTCTTTTTTCTTTCCTTCTATACTAAAAACCTGTACCCTGCTCTAAATCCTGTTGATCAGGGAGGGTTTGCTATTGTAGAAGGTAACCGCATTTCAAGTCATCAAACATTTTTTCATGATCTTTCGATTACAGACATCTTGACTAAGGATCGATTAAAACAACTAGAACCTTCAAAGGAAGAGCCTGTTTCATATCAAAAAATAACGGCTGCAGACTTTCAGATTAAATCCTTATCCTCAGAAGTGTTAAAAGATTGGAAGTATCTTTATATTACGCCGAAACAAATAACCGAAACATCGTTTGCCGGGCTTCTAATGGATTCGCTGCCTGTTTATGTACTATTTTTATTAGCTGGTCTTGTGGTTCAAATTTTGTTTGTCAATTATACGTATCAGCCTGTAAAAAAAGTTCTTCGTGTATTGAAAGATGGACAAGAGAGTATTGATGGAGATGAGTTTGCTATTATCCAGCAAATAACGACCAATATGAAAAAAATGAACGAAAAACTGCTTTCTACCATCGATCATCACCAACTGTCGTTGAAAAAAAAATTCATGAAAGATTTACTTCTTGGATTAGTTGAGAAAGAGGAAGTGGAGGAGAAATCGGGGCAATACGGTCTTGCCGAGTTGAAACAAGGAAGGGTTATCCTCTTTGAATTCACCAACTATAAGGAGTGGGGAGAATCGGTCACACCTGAAGAGATTTTGACGATCAAGCTACAGCTGCTAACCTATTTAAAAGAACATTTAGAAAAGGAAACCTCTTACGAAATGATTGAAATGGAAGTAGAGAAACTCGCAATCCTGACAAGTGAAACCAATTTGCAGAGAATTCGCGATTGGTTGAATTCGTTTAAATCAGGGAGGGATGAACGCCTTCATGCAACAATGTTTATTGCGATCAGTGATCCGGTTGCAGAACTTTCTGAATTTGAAAAAGGATATAAACAGGCAAGAAACTTGCTTGAATACAGATATGCGATTGATCGAAAAAACATTGTGTCAACAGAAGATATTGGGACTTTTGAGCAAAAGAGCTACTATTACCCACTCGAGATGGAGAAAGATTTGATTAATTTTAGTTGTAGAGGTCAGAAGGAGAAGGCCATGGCCATTTTGAAAAACGTCTTAAATGATAATCTTCATGTTAGACAGCTTGATGAATCTGCACTCCGAAGCTTGGTATTTGAAATACTTGCTACCATTCATCGAATTTTATCTCAGACTAATCAGGCAGAAAGGACAATCTTTGGTGAAGATGAAACCGTCTATCGAAGACTTCAAGTGATTCGCGGAAAAGAAAAACTTGAACAGACAATTACTAGTCTTTTCGGGGAGCTTCTGGAAAACATTCAAGAACAAACAAAAAAAGCAGATTTGACAGTGGCTGATCAACTGATGAACTTTATTCATGATCATTTTCACAGGGATCTTTCTCTTTCAGATTTAGCTGAACATTTTAATTTAACCTCAAGTTACGTAAGTAAAGTCTTTAAAGAACAAACAGGAGAAAACTTTAAAGAATATTTAAATATGTACAGAGTGAAGAAAGCAAAGGAGATTTTGTCGGCACAAGAGGTGAAAATCAGTCAAGTAGCAAGCATGGTCGGCTTTAACAATGTCAATACGTTTATCAGAACCTTTAAAAAATATGTTGGGCTTTCCCCTGGTCAATATGAAAAAGGATCTTAAGTGACTAATTTATTCTAGTCTTAACGGGCAGTAAAGCCTAATGGCACAAGATTATGAGAAGTAAAGAAGATAAGAAAGAGATAACTGCCCGTAAAGATCCGAAGTAGGACAGGATGTCCAAGTAAGGCGAAGACATTAGGCCGTGGCATTTTATATGTGATAAGTTTCGCTGCTATTCAGTGGGGGAGAACCTAGATAAATGAAATCTCACTTTATCGATACTATTTGTGATCCATCTACATTTCTTATGATTTTGCAAAAAAACGTGATGAAAACAAAGAACTGGTGATAGTAATCAGGGGTATGATCAATTTAAAGTTAGGATAATCAATGAAATCAGTCAGCCAGATTAAAAAAAGGAAAGGAGGAAAGGTATGAATGGTCAAATTCAATCTGAAGAGAAAAAGCATATGCCGCCAATTACTCATAAGGCAGATCTTTCGCGCCTTCAGAGAATCAAAAAAACAATCATCCGTGATAAATATTTGTATTTATTGTTGATCCCGTTTATTGCGTGGTACATTATCTTCTTATACCGCCCAATGTATGGACTTCAGATTGCATTTAAAGATTACAGTATTTTTCAGGGGATTGAAGCTAGTCCTTGGGTTGGATTTCAACATTTCGTACAGTTTTTTGAAAGCGATTACTTTATTAGAACGTTAAAAAACACGATCCTCATTAGTTTATACACCTTAGTATTTGCCTTTCCGGCACCGATTATTTTAGCTCTTCTTTTTAATGAAATTAAATCGGCAACCTACAGAAAGATAACCCAGACGGCGACATATCTTCCTTATTTCATTTCAATAGTCGTTGTAGCAGGACTAGTGACCAACTTTCTTTCGCCATCAAACGGCCTAGTCAACATCATCATTGAAAAATTAGGAGGAGAAAAAAATTATTTTTTAACCAATCCAGAATACTTCCGATCTATCTTTATCGGGATGAATATTTGGAAGGATGTAGGGTTCAACGCGATTATCTATATTGCTGCAATCAGCGGGATCAATCCACAGTTGTATGAAGCAGCCAAAATGGATGGGGCGAACCGATGGAAACAAATGTGGCATGTCACCTTGCCGGGGATAATCCCGACGATCTTAATCTTATTTATTTTGAACATCGGAACCTTCCTGGAGGTTGGGTATGAGGCAATTATCCTGCTCTATCAACCCGCAACGTATGAAACAGCTGATGTCATTAACACATACGTATACCGGGCAGGCTTGCAAGGAGCAAACTATGAGCTCGGGGCAGCAGCAGGCTTATTCAACGCAGTTGTTGGTTTAGTGCTAGTGGTCATAGCGAACAAAATAACGAAAAGATTCAGTGAGAGCGGAGGTTTATGGTAAATGAAGAGTTTTGGAAGTAAAATACCCGATTTCATAATTTATACTGTTGTCGGATTGATTGCCATTATCTGCATTTACCCATTCATTTATGTCCTGTCTGCTTCTATCAGTTCATCTGATGCCGTTCTTAAGGGAGATGTGCTCTTATTTCCGAAAGATATAACATTTGAAGCATACAAACTGGTCCTTGAGGAGCCTGGAATTTGGGTAGCATACGGAAATACAATCTTTTACACGGTAGTTGGAACACTGTTTAGCATGTTTGTTACGATTTGTGGGGCCTATCCGCTTTCTAAAAAACGACTAAAAGGTCGCAGCTTTTTCGCTTTTTTTATCGCATTCACGATGTGGTTCAATGCAGGAATTATCCCTACCTACTTGAATTTAAAAGATCTGGGATTACTTGATACTCGGACAGCGATCATTGTAGGCTTTGCTATTTCAACGTTTTTGGTCTTTATAATGAGAAGCTTTTTTCAATCAGTACCAGATTCCTTGGAAGAGTCGGCAAAAGTGGATGGAGCAAATGATCTGCAGATATTGTGGAAAATCTTCTTGCCCTTATCAAAACCAGCGCTCATAACAGTCGGGCTCTTTTACGCGGTAAGCAGGTGGAACGGCTACTTCTGGTCAATGATTGTATTAAATGATGAAAGTAAAATTCCTCTGCAGGTGCTATTGAAAAAATTGGTTGTTGATATGAGTGTAAAGGAACAAATGGCTAATTCACTGGATACAACCTCTCAATACTCTGCAGAGACCGTGATATATGCGACAATAATTGTTTCGATTATTCCGATCATATTGGTCTATCCGTATTTGCAAAAGTATTTTGTAAAAGGAACGATGATTGGCGGGATTAAAGAGTAGAGAATGATAACTACTAAATAAGTAATGTCCTTATCTATGACGTTTTTGGGATTATGTTTTCGTTTTTATACTAAAAACAGAATTCATTGTTTCTATTAAATTCCTAATTGTTTATACACGTAACAAAAATTAAGGCTGTTTTCGCAAACTTTGTTGCTATTTACCAAGTAATATGGTGTGGTTGATTGCAGCGAGAGATGCTCGCTTTCCGCGGGGCGGGCGGTGAGCCTCCTCGGCGTAAACGCCTGTGGGGTCTCACCTGTCCCGCTACTCCCGCAGGAGTCTCGCACTGCCGCTCCAATCAACCTGAAACAGTTTTCGTTTTAAAAGCAACAATCTCTTAGAAAAGATCCAAAATTAAAAATTAAGTTTTTGGGGGGAGTAAAATTGAAAAAAATCGCTTTGATCTTGTTCTCCATTTTTATGCTACTAATTGGAGGTTGCTCGAATAATAGTGCTTCAAGTGATGTGGATGCTAATAAAAACTCAGAAAGTGAAAAAGGTCTAACGGGGTTTCAGGTATCTAAGGAACCAATTGATCTGAAGATTCACCTTCATCATTTTGATGGCCAGGTTATTTTTAATGATGATTGGACGACGTTTAAGAAGGCAGCTGAGTTAACAAATGTCAACTTGAAAGGAGTGGCTCCAAAGACTTCAACAGATAGTCAGGAAGCTTTTAACTTGATGATTGCTTCAGGAGAAATTCCTGATCTTGTTCATGGGACAAAAGCTGATTTAACGAAGTATGGGAAAGAAGGGGCGTTTCTTCCATTAGATGATTTAATTGAGAAACATGCTCCAAACATTAAGAAATACCTTGATGAGATGGAAGGCTTAAAAGAATTTGCTACAGCTTCTGACGGAAATCTTTATTTTATTCCTTTTATAGCAGATGGGAAGGCGCAGAAGGGATGGTTCGTTAGACAAGATTGGTTGGATAAGCTTGGCCTTAAAACCCCGCAAACGACAGAAGAAGCATATGAAGTGTTAAAGGCATTTAAAGAAAAAGATCCAAATGGAAATGGTAAACAAGATGAGATTCCTTATTTTTCAAGAATTCCGGAAAGTTTGGGAGACCTTACGATTTTATGGGGGGCTCATAATGACCTCTATCTTGATGGAGATAAAATTCAATACGGACCATATGAAGAAAAATATAGTACTGCCCTTTCAGGATTAGCTAATTGGTATGAAGAAAAGTTAATTGATCCAGAGATCTTTACAAGAGGGGCAAAGGCTAGAGATATCTTACTAGGCAATAATCAAGGAGGTATGACACACGATTGGTTTGGAAGCACGGCAGGTTATAACGATTTATTAAAAGATCAGGTAGAAGAGTTTAAATTTGAAACATTTGCTCCTCCTCAAAATACGGAAGGTGAAAAAGTCGAACCTACCGTCCGTGATCCATATGGAGACAAAGCAGGAATAGCGATTGGCTATTCAACAGAAGATCCAGTAAAAGCGATCAAATATCTTGATTTCTTTTATACAGAAGAGGGACGACGCTTGATGAACTATGGAGTAGAAGGAGAAACTTACGATCTAATCGATGGAAAACCTGTATTTAAAGATGAAATTTTGAGTTCTCCAGATGTTCCAACGACTTTGCATGAGCATGGATCCCAAACTCTCTTTTCTTATCATCAGGATTTTGAGTATGAAAAGCAATGGTTAAATCCGATTGCCTTAAAAGGGATAGAAGAATACACTGCCAATAACTATTTTGCAGAGCCGCTGCCACCTTTCACTTTTACTGAAGAAGAAGAAAAGAAGATTATTGAAATTGCAGCAGACTTAAAAACCTACCGAGATGAAATGATGCAAAAATGGGTCATGGGTGCCGAAGAGATAGATTATGAGAAATTTAAGAATCAACTAAAAAATCTTGGTGTCGAGGAATATATTGAGCTCCATCAAAAAGCGTATAATCGATCGTCGGAGAAATGATAGTAAATAGAGTAGGAGGTAACAAAGATGCAGAAAACCGAACAAGTCGTAGATGAAAGTCTCTTAAGAAAAGAAAGGTTTTCAACGAGACCACCTGTAGATCGTGCTTTTATTGAAAAGGCACTAGATGATGTGCTTTTTAAAATCGATCAGAACCTGGAGGCTTTTACATCTCAATTTCCTAGTGCCAGCAGCCAGAATTTAGTTTATTCAGCGATAGAGAATGTCGAATGGACGACAGGTTTCTGGACTGGAATGCTCTGGCTAGGTTATGAATATACCGGTGAAGAAAAATACAGACGAGTGGCTGAAAAACATGTTAATAGTTTTAAAGATAGAATTAAGAACAGAATTGTCGTGAACCACCATGATCTGGGGTTTTTGTACAGTCTCTCATCTGTCAGTGCTTATAAATTAACGGGAGAGAATCCAGGAAAGGAAGCAGCACTTGAAGCAGCTGAATTACTTCTTACTCGCTACTCTGAAAATGCGGGAATCATTCAAGCTTGGGGAGAATTAACAGATCCCAAGCAAAGCGGAAGGATGATTATTGATTGTATGATGAACTTGCCCCTGCTTTATTGGGCAAGTGAAGTAACAGGTGATCAAACCTATCGTCAACTTGCTTATCATCATGCAAAGCAGTCAGCTAAGTATATTGTTCGTCCAGATTCTTCAACATATCATACGTTTTATATGGATCCAGTGACGGGAAAACCTCTATACGGCAACACTCATCAAGGGTTTTCAGATGATTCCTGCTGGGCAAGAGGGCAGGCATGGGGAATGTATGGATTCCCCCTCAGCTATCACTATACAGGTGATGAAACATTTATCAACCTAAGCAAAAAACTAGCAAACTACTTTCTTAATCGCCTCCCAGAGGATCACGTCTGTTATTGGGACTTAGTCTTTACAAAAGGAGAAGAAGAAAGAGATAGTTCTGCTGCTGCCATTGCCGTCTGCGGCTTACTTGAAATGAGTAAAAGGCTACCTCTAACTGATGGTATGAAAGAGTATTATGAAAATAGTGCATTGCATATTGTTCATTCGCTTGCTGAACACTACACAACAAAAGATGAACCCCATGCTAATGGAGTTTTAAAACACGCAGTCTACCATAAACCTAGAAATACAGGTGTTGATGAATGTTGCATTTGGGGCGACTATTTCTACATGGAAGCGCTCGTTCGATTACTGAAGGATTGGAAAATGTACTGGTAATAACATATGGCTGCCTTAAATTTTCCTCAGAATCTATTTGAGGCAGCCATTTTTCTTAAAGGGAACGATAGAGAGTTAAAGATTAGGAAGGTTTTGATATTGGAAGCTTTTTCTGTGGTTAGAAATGGGAAAAGGTAGAGCTGGATACGTGAGAGCCAAAAATCCCTGTGTAAACTTTTATTATTTTTAGGAGAGAAGAAAATGGCAGACAAAGGTATAATTGGAGGCATTTATACAGTAATGGAGTGGATTTCACGCTTAGTATATCTGCAATTCTTATGGGCAATTTTTACTGTAATAGGGTTGATCGGATTCGGTTTTTTTCCAGCGACATTTGCGATGTTTGCTGTAACAAGAAAGTGGGTTCGCGGACAGACTGACATTGCCCTTTTCCCTGCGTTTAAGCAACTTTATAAAAAAGATTTTTATAAAGCGAATGTTGTTGGAGGTATTTCTGTTGCTGTTGGTTTTATTCTTTATTTTTACTTGCGTTTTTTCCAAGCACAGAGCGGTACAGCCTCGATGGTGTTCTTTTTACTCATGTTTGCCATCTGCTTATTGTATTTGATGACTTTGTTCTTTATCGCTCCAGTTTTTACTCATTATGATCTAAAGGTCATCCAATTATTTAAGGTTTCGTTCATGATGACGATCTCTTATCCCTTTCATGTGATTTCAATGACCTTTATCTTGTTTTGTTTTGCCTTACTCATGGAGGCTATTCCGGGGCTCCTTCCTTTCTTCAGCTTTAGTTACCTTGCATTTGCACTTATGTGGATCGCCAATTTAGCGATCGAAGACAAGGAATGTCACACAATGATGACGGTAAGGAGCAATAAGCCAGTTAAGGGAAGGTATCGTGCACTAGGTTAGTCATGTTTGACAACGAGTTGAAGAATGGAAGGACATGCAAAAAATATGTTTCTGTATGTGTCATGTAATAATTAACATTTTGTCTAGTAGTAAATTTTATTATCTTGAGGAGTGTTTAAATGAAAGAATTTGACGTGATCATTTTAGGTGGGGGTATTTCTGGTGCGGTAGCAGGAATAGGGTCTTCAAGGTTAGGGGCCAAAACATTAATCGTTGAATCTCATGGTTTTTTAGGGGGGATGCTAACAGCTGCAGGAGTAGGTCCGATGATGACTTTTCATGCAGGAAAAAAACAAGCTATTCAAGGAATTACGGATGAAATCATTCAACGCTTGAAAAAAATTGGGAAATCTGTTGGACATATAAAGGATTTAACTAATTACACTTACTCAATCACTCCATTTGATTCAGAAGCAATGAAACACGAATTAGAAATGATGTTAGTTGAAAGTGGTGCCGAAATCTTATACCACACAGTATTAGCTGAAGTCATAAAAGAAGGAAGTAAAATAACAAAGATAAAAGTCTGTAATAAAGCCGGACTTTCCGAAATTAGCGGTAAGATTTTTATAGATGCTTCCGGTGACGGAGATTTAGCTGCATGGTCAGGTGTAAAGTTTACCAAAGGAAGAGAAACTGATGGTGCATCGCAACCCATGACATTAAAAATGAAAGTTAGAAACGTAGATATCAATCGAGTTAAACAATATATAAAGGAAAACCCTGAAAATTTTACAAGGGTACCAGAAAACCTAGATGATCTAAATAAAGTTGAGCGACTATCTGTTGTCGGCTATTTAAAAGAGTTCAAAGAAGCTAAAGAAAGAGGGGACATCACGATAAAAAGAGAGGATGTCTTGTTTTTTGAAACCAATAACCCTGGAGAAGTAATCTTTAATACGACTAGATTATTAGGTTTTGACAGTACAGACCCTTGGAGCTTAAGCAATGCTGAAATTGAAGGCAGAAAACAATGCCGGGAACTTGAGTATTTTATGAAAAACTATATGATTGGTTTTGAAAATGCTGTAGTGGTTTCAACTGGTCCTTCGATTGGTGTTCGAAGTTCAAGGCAAATTGAGGGATTATATACGTTAAAGGCAGAAGATTTATTAGAACAACGTAAATTTTATGATGTTATTGCTCACTCAGGTTATCCAATCGATATTCATAGTCCGGATGGAGAAGGCACTTCACATAGGAAACTAGAATGGGGAGGGATTTATGGAATACCTTATAGATCTCTTGTTTCCAAAGAAATTGACAATTTAATTGTTGTAGGAAGGTGTCTTTCTGCCACTTTTGAAGCACAAGCTGGCGTAAGAACAACGCCTACTGCAGGAGCAATTGGGCAGGCAGGAGGAGTTGCAGCTGCAATTGCAGCAAGAGAAAATGTAAAGGTTCAAGAACTTAACATTAAAAAATTACAGGGTATCTTACAAGAACAGGGAGCTTATTTAGAGATAGAGCCGTCTAAAAAGGTAATTAACTAGTTTAATTACTTTTAAGAGAAGAGAAAAGAAAAGAAATGTTGAATATTCCTGGAGACATGAAATATTAAAAAACTTGCAAGTCTTTCTTCAAGAAAAGGATGAAGAGGATAATAGTATACTTTGAATTGTAATGGTCTTAAGAATTTAGAAGTTTTTTAACACCATTTTTCGGAGTGTATTGATTATTTAGTAGCAAATCTACCAAACTCACTATTATTTTTACGGATAAGCACGCTGCTATAATCCAGATTTGTCATCGCACTACTCGTATGCCCTTAAGAGTAATTGGGGATAAATTCACAATTGTTATTTTATTATTTATTGAGGGAGTGAGTACTGAACATGAGAAAACGTGTCAAGAGACCAATATCCTTTATCTTGACCCTAGGTATACTGATCACGAGTTTCATTGGTATAAGGGCAGAACAGGTCCATGCGGTGGAAAACCCGATTATGTTCGAGGATGAGGTAGCCGCCAGCAACAGTGACCCAGTAAATCAACTGCCGATTGTCGGATACCGTGCTAGCGGCAGCGATTCCAATATACCAGAGTATGCGATAGACGGCGATATCACCTCTCGTTGGTCAGTCTTTGGTGACGGACAATGGATTGAACTTGACCTGGGTTCACAGAAGGAGGTTTCATACCTAGGTGTAGCCTTCTACAGGGGCGATAATCGTACTAAAACGATTGATATCGAGGTATCTAACGATCAAACGAACTGGACTAAGGTATACAGCGGTACCAGTAGCGGTACGACGATTCAATTGGAGGCATTCGGCTTCGAGACTGTGACGGCCCGTTATGTTCGAGTAGTAGGACGTGGTGAGAACCAATGGACCAGCATCACTGAAATTCAAGTGTACCCGCCTCATCAAGATGGGTTCGTTCTAAACAATTTGGAAATACCTCCGACCGGGCCAGACCCAGATGCCCCAATTCCAACCAAGCCTGGTATTTACTATGCGGACGGCACGCCCCACAAACCGCATGAGCTGCAAGCGGTTAAGGGAAGAAAACTTAATGTCGTAGCTTTTGGAGCGAATCCTTCCAATAACGGCGAGGATGATGCTAAAGCCATCCGTGAGGCTCTGGATAAAGCACAGCCTGGCGACGAGGTCTATCTTCCTAATGGTCATTATCAATTATCCAGCATGTCTAACGATGGTGTCTCCCACTTGACAATGAAATCAGGTGTCCAATTACGCGGAGAAAGTCAAGATGGCGTTCTTCTAGTTTCTGATCATGCGAACGATTTCGGAGAACACGCAACTAATTATGGGATTATTATCCGGATTTCAGCGCAGAACAATATCAAAATCAGTAATATGACCCTGACCTCAAGTTGGAACCTCAAATATTCCACCAACACTCAGGTTGCCAACCCTGACAGAGGCGGGCCTAAACAAGCAATTTACATTACATCTTCTAGCGGGAAGCCTTCTTACAATATTACACTTGACCATCTAACAGTTGAAAAATTCCAGCGCATTGGTGTAGTGATTATTAATAGTCATGATGTAATTGTGGAAAACTCCTTATTCAGGAATGCAACAGATGTTGCAGAAGGAGGAAGCGGCTACGGCGTTTCCATAGAAGGTAAGCCCAAAGAAAGCCGACTAGGCAGAGAAGACGATTCCTACTTCAATGTTGTGCGCAATAATCGATTTATCGGACCTTATCTGCGTCATGGAACACTTATGCAATTCTACACCCATAATAATCTCATTGAAAACAACAAATATAAGAACATTGCGTTAGATTCGATTGACTTTCATGGAGAAGACGAATATATGAATGAGGTTCGGTTCAACCATATTGTCGGCGGCGGTGAAGCGGCTATCGGTGTAGGCAATCCTGGTGCAACACATGATGCAGCAGGTCCGGGCAACTATATTCATAATAATGTGATCGAGAATGTGGATCGGTACGGTATTCAAGTATATCTTGGCTCTCCCAATACCGTTATAGAGAACAATAAGATCATCCATTTCACCAAAGAGGGCAGTCAGGGGATTCGTCTTAAGAATGCACCTGGAACGATTGTAAAAAACAATAAGATTTATGACAATACAGCGAATGGGTTCTGGGGTATTATCGCATTAGAAGATAAAGGAGATCCGGGGAACGCGGGTAATGGAGCAGGAATTCCAAAGAACATCGTCATTCAGAACAATCGTGTAACGGGCAATACCAACGGTGTTAACATATCTTATGGAACCAATATTTTGTTGTCTGGTAATGAGATAAGCGGCAATAATGAGACCGATTATATAAACAGTGTGGCTATCCCTAAACAGCTGTCTGCTATTGAAGCTGCAAGCGTCCAAAAAAATGCATCGTCCCCTCTGGATACATCCGATTTACTTATCAAAGGCGGAGATGATGACAGTTCGATTCGAACCTATCTGAAATATGATTTGAGTCAACTAAGTGGAAAGATTGCTACGGCGAAACTGTACGTCTATGGACGAACATTGGAAAGCAAAAATGAGAAAAAGACAGTAGCTAATTCCTTATACGGTGTCGAGGATGATTTATGGAGTGGAAACAGTTTGATGTGGGATTCCGACGATACCCAGCCTGCACTCGGCGATCATCTGTCTACAATACAGGTTAAAGATGACGGTTTCGATTCTTGGTATGTATTCGACGCTACCTTGTTTGTGAAAGATCAATTAGCTGGCGATAAGACGGTATCGCTTGCCATCGCCCAAGATCCAGCGCTGACCGGTTATCTTACTCAACTGTACAATGGTGCAGACAGTGATAAGCGACCGTACCTCATGGTGGAAACTTATCCACCTGTCGAATTGGCCAGTGTAACAGTATCTGCGGATAAAACTCAACTTACACCGAATACTTCAACTCTCTTACATGTATCGGGAAAAATGAACACTGGATCTAATACTTCTTTAGAAGATGCTGCGATTGTCTATGAGAGTCTGACACCAGAGATTGCTTCTGTAGACAGCAACGGGGTAGTTACAGCATTAAAGGAAGGTGATGCAGTGATTAAGGTAACAGCTACATTGGATGGAATAACGCAGAACGGTACAATCAAGTTGATCGTGACGAATAACCTGGCAGTAACTGCTCAATTGTCGGTTGATTCCACGCTTGGTACCAATGTAAAAGAAAGAGTAGTGGACAGAAAATTATCTACCAGATGGTTGTCCAGCGGAACACAGACCCCTTTTCTTAAGTTGGATTGGACATCCCCGCAAAAGATCAACCAAGTAAAGCTATGGAGTGGACACGTGCCGGTTACTGGCTCTGCCGGCTGGCATGTGAAGGATTTTGATCTTGAATATTTAGATGGTTCAGAATGGAAGAAGCTGGCGGAAGTAAGAGATAACGACAAGGATGCTTTCTTGGAGCAATTCACACTGCTGAACTTTGATACAATCGAGACAACCTCTATCCGGTTCATATTTATCAGTCCGTCATGGGGGAATGGAGATCCGAATGACACGATTGCTCGTATCAATGAAGTAGACGTCAGCTTTGTCGATCGTACACCTCAAATAGAAATGTAAGATGGCAAGGTGATTGTGTCAAATCAGTAGCTGACCCTTTCGTGGACCGATCCAGGCAATTCTGATTTCTCTAATGTCAGTATCGTTCTTAAAGGAGCCGATGATACCGAGGTAGTTTATGTTAATAAGGGAGTTCACACTGCGGTAGGATGCGCATTTTATAAGATTTCAAACATACAGGAGGGAAATGGATGAGGTGGATTAATAAGCGCGGCGTTGTAGCTTTTGGATTAGGGTGTATCTTTTTCTTAATGTTGTCTGTAATCGCTTTCGCGACATATTATGCAGACCGTGATGTGTATTTCTCAAGTGAGCCAGGTGTATATTCAGATCAACAAGCAATAGAGGATTTTGGAAACACCATTACGAAAACCGAAACCGATCGAATCACGATCAATAGTGTGGGACATCTTGTTTTTCACATGCCCCAAGGCGGTGTAGGAACATCCGGAAGCGGCGGGCAAATATTATCTAGATTGGAGGAGAGGGACGCGTACACAGTGGAATATCGAGTGAAATTCACCCCGACTAGCGGTAGTTATGATTGGACAGAAGGGGGAAAGCTTCCCGGTCTTGGAGGCGGTAAAAACTATACGGGGGGCGGCGATGCGACTATCGGAGACGGATTTAGCGTCAGGCTGATGTTCAAACCTGAAGGTCATTTGATTCCCTATGTATATCATGCGGGAATGACAGAATCATGGGGAGACGGTTTCGGGGTAGATATGAATAATCAACCGTTAAAAGACGTTGTTCTCTCGAGCAATACCTGGTATACAATCAAAATCTTAGTCAAGATCAATAGCGGCAGTAACAATGATGGTGTTCTAAAGATTTATGTCAATGACATGAGTACACCGAAATTCACCAAGACGAATATTAAATACGTAACGGACGGAACTAAAGTTGATACGCTTCATCTGACCGCCTTCCACGGAGGTAGTGATCCAATCCGTTATGGTCCATCTCAGGATCAGAACATACACTTAGATTGGATCAAGATCCATCCATATTAAATCAAAGCATACCAAACACCATGGAAACATTTTATTTCTTGAACCTTTACGAGAAGTTCTTTAAGGGGATTGTACGTGAAATGAGTGCCTATTTCTTTTGGAAAAGCGTTATAGAAAACAAGAAGGCACCCAGCGCCGTTGCAAGCAAAAGGGTGGTTCTCAAGTAAAAATAATGTTTACAACCACCACCCTGACGGTAGAGGTTGTAAAAAGGAGAAGGTCTAGTTGACTTCTCCTTTTAGTTCGGGGTGCCAGTTCCGGGTGCCTGTCACCACCCGAAGTTTGTCGAAAATAGCCACAGATCTCCTCCCATAAACAATTCCACTTATTATGTAAACTAAGTTAAAATTATTACACTTACTAATCCTTTCTAACTAGTTTTTGTAATAATGTATCGCTCACTAGTACCTAAGTTTCAATTTCCTCATTAAGTTTGGTTTTTACCCTTCTAAAGTAACCGTTACCAACACGATAAGGATAGGGGGAACTGCCCTTCCTGTCTGTTTTTTTGACAATTTTCCCTATATTGACGAAATGACTGAAATAGAATTAGATGTTAATAAGAGTAATGAAGGACTTTAGTATTTTGATAGTATCCTACTTCTATCATTCATAAATAGTTTTAATTTGTTTTTGCTTAGGAAACTATAAGATTCTTGTACTGTGGATAACACTTTGACATCCAGCTCCAGCGCCTAGCCCCTCGAGGTCATAAGCCACTTAAGAATTGAAGGCAAAAAACACCTTCTATTCTTAAGCGTCTTATTGCCCGAGGCTGTTCAAGGCGCCCTGAGCTTTTGTTTTTCCCGAATGAAAGGAGCATTTTAGAATTGAAGAGCATCCAGAGTCGCTTATTCCTTATGCTTCTTATTTTCATCATCATACCGTATTTTTTATCTGTTTTTTTCATATATGGATATACAAAAGATAGAGTGGAACAGCAAGCACTTGAGGTTAGTAACAATCAAATGAATAAATTGTCAGTGGAACTGGAGCAATATTTTCAAGATATGATCGATCTTCCTTATATTCTGTATCGGAATCCTGACTTATTTCAGGTCTTCAGAAATGATAGTGAAGATTCAGGGTACTCTAACCCAAACTCGAGAGAAAAAAGCATAGAGACTTTTTATCTTATGCGAAATGAAATCCGCCAGGTTCGTTTCTATCTTGATAGAAACAAAGAATCCTTTACCGCTTATAACGCTAAGGTCAGTGCTCCTAAATTGAAACCTGACTTATTAAACCAAGAATCAATTAAAAAACTTTATCAATCAAACGTAGACTATCTGATTGAGCCTCCTCATCAACTTGTAAATTATAATAATGCTGCGATTGTTCCTCAGTCGGACAACACAGTCGTTATGACGTTTCACCATAAAGTCGTTGATGTGCTTTCAAATGAATTTCTCGGAATTATTACAATAGATATCGATTTAAATGGATATGCTCGTTTATGTAATACTCTCATTCAGGAAAATGAAGAATCTGTATTACTGGTTGATTCAAATGATCGTGTTATGTATGCAAGCGACACTACTCTTATCGGTAAGGTCGTTCCACTTAGCTTACTAGAGCGTATCAATGATAAGGATATTGATTCGGGAGAGGATATTTTATTATCGAAAACTTTATCTGGACCACTAAATCAATGGAAACTAATTAAGATAACTCCTAGTCAGTTCTTATTTCATGATGCAAGACAGACTGCATTTATAAACATAATCGTTGGTATTGGAGTAGGGATGATGGGTTTGCTAATGATAGGTTTTGTTTCATATAGAATCACTCGTCCAATTAAGATTCTTAGCAAAAAAGTGCTGTCTATTGAAGGTGGAAATATGAATGTCCCTTTTGAGCATAAAGGAGAGGACGAAATTGGTCATCTTGAAAAACATATGAAAGATATGATGGACCGCATTAACCACCATATTGAACGTGAATATAAACTAGACATTGAGAATAGAAAAAACCAATTTAGAGCACTAAAGTCTCAAGTGAATCCGCATTTCTTATTTAACGCATTACAATCAATTGGAGCTGTTGCTCTACGTTCTCAGTCTCCAAATGTCTACCAATTAGTAACATCCTTATCCAAAATGATGCGCTACTCTATCCGTGCTGATCAATGGGTCTTGGTACGCGATGAAGTGAATTATATCCAAGCATACCTCTCCCTACAAAAGGAGCGTTTTGGAAACAATCTAAACGTTTCTATTAAACTAAACGAAGATATTCAAAGAATGAAAATCCCAAGCATGGTTATTCAGCCGCTTGTTGAAAACTTTTTTAAACATTGTTATGAAGAAGGATTCCAAGATACAAACTTAAGCATATACGGAGAAATAAAAGGAGAAACGTTAACTCTTACAGTAGAAAACGATGGCTCAAGTGTCACACTCTCAAAGCTGCAATCATTAAGAGAAAATATTTACACCACTCCTTATACAGGAACCTATTCACACGAACATATCGGTCTTAAAAACATCCATGACCGATTGGTGTTAAACTATGGACAAAATGCTGGTCTAAAGCTAGATACGAAACAAGGACAAGGCTTTTTAGTTCAACTTGTCATTCCTCTAGACTCTAATGTATCAAACGATTAGCACGCTTTAATAACAAATCTATACAATTTGATTATTGTTCCATTAAAAAATTTGGCTCTTTTCTAAGGGATTGTTGCTATTAATTAGGTTCCTTGAGCAAAAACTATTTAGGTTGATTGGAGCGGAAGGTGCGAGACTCCTGTGGGCGCAGCGGGACAGGTGAGACCCCACAGGCGCTATGCGCCGAGGAGGCTCACCGCCCGCCCCACGGAAAGCGAGCATCCTGGAGCGGAAATCAACCATTCCAAATACTTGTTATATAGCAACAAAGTTTGCGAAAATAGCAAAAAATTTTGATAAGGAGGCTAAGAACTGTATGAAGGCTCTAATTATAGATGATGAGTTCAATGTTCGTTATGTTATTCGACATTTAGGACAGTGGAAACAACACGGGATCACTGATGTTTTAGAAGCAGCTAATGGTGAGGAAGCAAAAAAAATAATAGAAAGTCAAAATCCGGAAATTATCTTCACTGACATAAAAATGCCCGGAATAAGCGGAATCGAAATAATGGAGTGGTTAAATTCAATCGATTATTCAGGAAAAGTTATTTTCATTACAGGCTTTGACGACTACTCATTTATGCGAAAAGCCATTCAGTTCAACAGTTTCGACTATTTATTAAAACCGATTGAAGCAGATCCATTCAATCATACATTGTCAGCAGCCATTGAATCGTGGCAGAGTGAAAAGGAAGAGCGTCAAAACAAAGATACAGGCGTACTCGAAGAGGTTAAAAGGTTTCGAATGAATCAGGTTGTTACACAAGCTTGTTTAGGGGAACCATTCGAAGAATCAGAAGTTGCTTCATTTCTTCCCCTTGCAGATGAATACGATGTTACACTCATTTCCTTTTATCATATGCATCATTCAGAACCATACATTCAATTATTAGCTGATGAGCTTTCTAATCAAGACTGGGGAAACGCATTTGCACTTCAGCATGATCAAAATCTTTGTCTTGTTATTTCTACACCAAAGCATTGGTTAGCGATTGAAGAATGGATTAGTCATCAATTTGACATTCCAGTTCGACTGGTTAGCGGGAAAACGTTACGTTTATTAAATGAAATACCTAGGTTGTACCAAGACTTACAAAAAACGATGGATGATCAAAAATACCGATCGATACACCGTTTGAATGACTTGGATGATGCGCAGCGCATGCAAAACATTGTGGACTTTGTAGAAACGCATTATATGGAAGAACTAAGCTTAGAAAAACTGGCAAACCGGTTCTTCTTAAGTCGTGAACATATCTCAAGAAAATTTAAACAACAAACTGGAATGCCCCTATCCAAATACATGATGAATCTTAGAATTGATCAGGCAAAATCATGGCTAAGTGAAACAGATGAGAGTATTTTATCTATTTCATTAATGCTTGGCTATCAAGATGAAAAATACTTTTCAAAGCTATTCAAAAAGGTCGTTGGGATCACACCATTTGAATATCGAAACGTAGATAAAAAACTTGCATTGACAAAATAGATAGATTGAAATTATTTCAGTTATCCTGTGAAACATACTTGGGGTGAGTTAATGAGAAAAGAGATACTATACATGTTATTAATTGGCACTCTGAGCCTTTCTTTTGCAGCATGTCAGAAAAATAATCCGGAGTCGACAACAAAAGAGAGAGAAATTACCGAACGAAAAATCACCTTAAATGTACGAAATCCTAAAGTGGAAATTTCAAAACAGTTCGAACAAATGGTACAAGCTTATGAACGGGAAAATCCACATATAGATATTCAGATAGAAACTGTTGGTGGTGCAACTGATGATCTTAGTGATCTAAAAGCACAGATTGCTGCAGGTACAGGTCCTGATATTTTTACAAACACTGGTTACGAAAATGCGAAATTATGGCGGAAATATTTAGAAGACCTTTCAGATCAACCATGGGTGAAGAATGCATATAAGGATACATTATCCCCAGTCACATTTAATGAAGAGGTTTATGGTATGCCAATTAATTTGGAAGGTTACGGTTTTATTTACAATAAGGATTTATTTAAACAGGCAGGAATCAGTACGATACCAAAAACATTAACAGAATTAAGAGAGGCTTCGAAACAATTACAAAAGGCAGGCATCACTCCTTTTGCTAATGGTTATTACGAGGAATGGATATTGGGGGTACTTCTTTCAAATATCGCGTTTGCTCAACAAGAAGATCCAAACACGTTTATAAAAAACCTCAATTCCGGTACAGAAAAAATCACCAATAATCAGCAATTCAAGGATATCATTGATTTGTTGGATTTAACGATAGAATATGGAAATGATAATCCGCTAACAACGGACTACAATATGGAAATGAATTTGTTTGCAACAGGAGCTTCAGCAATGATGCTTCAAGGAAATTGGGTCCAGCCAATGATTGATCAAATATCACCTGATATGAATATCGGATTTCTTCCAATACCTATTAATGATGAACGTAAAAATGATGCCTTGGTCGTTAGTGTCTCAAATTATTGGGTAGTAAACAAACAATCAACACCCGAAAAGAAAAAGGAAGCAAAAAAATTCTTAAACTGGATGGTTTCTTCCCAACAAGGACAAACATTTTTGACTGAAAAATTTAAATTTATCCCTGCTTTTAAAAATATAGAGTCTAACCATTCAGGTCCCCTTGCTAATGATACATTAGCATATTACAAAGAAGGAAAAACCATGAGTTCTAACTGGTTTCATTTTCCTGTCGGAGTAAAAGAAGAATTTGGATCTTCCATCCAGTTATATGTCGGAAAACAGCTTGATCGCGATCAGTTACTGCAAGAATTTCAGAAATCTTGGAATAGTGCTGCTAGTCAGTAACCATGCCAACAATTATTTCTAGCAAAGCAGCGGATAGCCAAATGTTTATGTAATGTGAGACAGAAATTCAGGCTTAAGAACTGTATGAACCTGATGATCCATTTCAGCTTAATCAAATGATATTGTCTAACCCCTTTGTCGGGGGTTTTTTTGTATGTAAACAAAACTATTTCCAGTTGATTGGAGCGGGTTGCGAGACTCCTGCGGGCGTTTCCATTCCAGATGCTCCCCGCCCTCCCCGCGGAAAGCGAGCATCCTCTCGCTACAATCAACCACAAATAGCATCAGAGTTTGGCGAGTCAACCTTTCGTTAAAATCCCCCTATATATATCAATTTACGACTAAATTCGTATCAATCTATGACATATTCACAGAATCGTAACTATCCTATAATTCTATTTGTAGACAAGACACGGTGGCACTTGAGCAGTTTTCTGGTAAAGAACCACCCTTGTAAAAACTAAAAATTCTAGGAGGACGACCGATGAACTTTAAAAGATTTGCCAAACAAGCAACAGTCGTAACACTTAGTACAGCAATATTATTAGGTGCGGGAGAATCGCTGACTTATGCGAAAGAAAAAGACTCCCGAGATCACAATGAATCATATGGAATTTCCCATATGACACGTTCAGACATGTACAAGATGATTGAACAACAAAATGATCCAAGATATACAGTACCTCAATTCGACGAATCTAAAATCAAAAACATCACTTCTGCAAAAGGATATGATGAGTTAGGTAAATTAATTAATTTAGATGTGTGGGACACATGGCCGCTACAAAATGCAGATGGAACAGTTGCAAATTATAATGGCTACCAAATTGTTTTCGGTTTAGCTGGAGACCCTGATAGAGGATGGGACACTTTTATTTACATGTTCTATAAAAAAATTGGTGACACAGGAATTGATAGCTGGAAAAATGCAGGTAGAGTGTTTAAAGATTCTGATAAATTCAAATCAGATGATCAAGTCTTAAGAGACCAAGCGGAAGAATGGTCAGGTTCAGCTACTTTTACTGAAGACGGAAAGGTTCGTTTGTTCTATACAAACCGTCAAGGCTGGGATCCAGCAAATAACTTCTTCGGAAAACAAACATTAACAACAGCTCAAGTCAATGTATCTGAACAAGGTTCAAACACATTGAAAGTAGATGGAATTGAAGATCACAAGTCAATCTTTGATGGTGACAAGAAAATCTATCAAACAGTTGAACAAGCTTTTGGAAATGGCGATTATTCTGATAATCATACATTAAGAGACCCTCATTATATTGAAGAAAATGGTCATAAATATCTAGTATTCGAAGCTAATACAGGAACTGAAACTGGATACCAAGGGGAAGAATCATTATTTAATAAGGCTTACTATGGCACTAGTGAATCTTTCTTCCAAAACGAGAAAAGCAAATTGTTACAAAGCTCTAAAAAGGATTTAGCGCAAATTTCAAACGGTGCTTTAGGAATTATTGAAATTAATGATGATTATACGTTAAAAAGAGTCATGAAACCATTGGTTACATCAAACACGGTAACAGATGAAATCGAACGTCCTAACATCTTTAAAAAGGATGGAAAATGGTACTTATTCACAAGCTCACGTGGATCAAAAATGACGATTGATGGCATTGATAATGAAGATATCTATCTATTAGGATATGTATCTAACTCATTAACTGGAACATACAAGCCTTTAAATAAAACTGGACTTGTTTTACACCATGATCTTGATCCATACGATGTTACTTGGAACTATGCTCATTTTGCAATTCCACAAGAAGGCAGTGACAATACAGTCGTAACAAGCTACATGACAAATAGAGGGTACTTCGAAGATCACAAATCAACATTTGCGCCAAGCTTCCAGCTTAACATTAAAGGCGACAAAACATCTGTTGTGAAAAATAGTATCCTTGAACAAGGACAGGTAACAGTAAAATAATAGTAGAATTAATCAATAAATTTATCAGGTAAAGTTAAAACAAAAAGAAAATGCCAATGATTTAGGTGGCATTTTCTTTTTTATATATAAGAAGTTTACCTTTTCTTAGAAGGAAAACGATAAAGTGGTGAGATAAATGAACAAAGAAATACGTAACAAAAAATGGGTGAAACCGTTGAGTTTTATACTAATTGGATTATCTATCATCATTGCAATCGGGTTTTGGGTTAATAATCAGACAAATAAATCATCAACCAAAAAGGAAGAAACTCCTTCAAAGGAAGAGGATTCAACACCGGAAAATAAAGAACAGTCATATCGGGCTCAATACCATTTTACTGTACCAGATAAATGGAAAAACGATCCGCAGAAACCAATCTATTTTGATGGGAAATATCATTACTATTACCTCTATAATCGAGATTATCCTAATGGTAATGGCACAGAATGGCGCCATGCAACTTCTAAAGATTTAGTTCACTGGAAAGATGAAGGTGTAGCAATCCCTAAATACACAAATAAAAATGGGGACCCCTGGTCAGGCTCAGTTGTCATTGACAAGGAAAACACAGCCGGATTTGGAAAAAATGCTCTCATTGCCATTGTGACACAACCTTCTGCAGATGGCGGCAAACAGGAACAATATCTTTGGTACAGTACAGACAAAGGAAAAACCTTTACCTCATATAGCGAGGATCCGATTATGAAAAATCCGGGTACACATGATTTTCGAGATCCAAAAATTATCTGGGACAAACGAAATGATAATTGGGTCATGGTCATGGCAGAAGGCAGCAAAATTGGCTTTTATGAGTCTAACAATTTGAAGGATTGGCATTATACGAGTGGCTTTTTTACAGAGGGAATTGGAATTGTAGAGTGCCCAGATCTTTATATGATGCGCGCTAATAATGGACAATTAAAATGGGTATTAGGTGTTAGTGCAAATGGAAAAACAAGCGGTAAGCCAAATACGTATGCTTATTGGACTGGATTTTTTGATGGCAAGGAATTCTACCCCGATCATAACGAACCACAATGGTTGGATTATGGCTTTGATTGGTATGGTGGAGTCACATTTGAAGGTGGCAAGGAACCTGATAACAATTTGAAACGTTATGCTTTGGCATGGATGAATAATTGGAATTATGTTCATAACACCCCAACAATGGAAGAGGACTTTAACGGCATGGATTCAATTGTTCGTCAAATTGAACTAAAGCATGAGGAAAACAATCAATACTATTTAGTCTCACAACCAATTAAAGCGATGAACCAATTAACAAACTCTACCGGTTCTCACGAACAAATTGAAGTAAATGGCACTAAAACTATTGATATAAAAGGTGAAATATATCAATTAGAGGCAGATATCTCTTGGTCAGAACTCAAAAACGTCGGATTTCGTTTACGCGAATCAGCTGACAAAGAAAGCCATATTGATGTTGGTATCTTTAATGACCCACTTCACCAATACTCATATGTTAATCGCTCAAGGACCGGTCACCCTGACGAGAGTAATCAATATGTAGAAAGTAAAGCACCATTTGATAGCAGCAAACAACAAGTACATTTGAAAATTCTCGTTGATAGATCCAGCATTGAAGTATTTATTGATGACGGAAAAATCACTCATTCTAATTTGATCTTCCCAAAAGCAGAAGATCAAGGCATTAGCCTCTACTCTGAGGGTGGAACAGCGATATTTGAGAATATTGAGATTAAACATTTAAAATAGTTTCGGGTGGGGACTGAGGGACAAGTTTAGGGTGCCTGTCACCACCCGAAATCTGTCGAATTTGTTCCGAGTACCTGTTACCACCTAGATTTAGAATATACTAAAATATAGAAATCTATTAAATTAACCCCGGAAGAAGCAATTCTTGTTATAGAGTCCTTAATTTGTAAATCTTTACCCTACTTTTCTTAACATTAAATTAATATCTCAAGTGTTCATCTCATTCATACCAAACTAAAAACCTAGTTTCTTCATCCTGCTTTTCACACTCAAATGATCGATTGTATTACAAATGATCGATAAATCACCTAAAAATATTTCCGAATTATCCCAAATAACTATCCATTTGGCTCATTTTTCATCGTAAACTACGAAATTACATTTAATTCACATAGATTTCAAAACCATTTGGTAACGTTTTAGTAGAGCAATTCCATAGAAAAGACTTCAACACTAAAATGAGTAGGGAGGAATAGGTTGTGAATGGTAACAGTAAAGGGTTAAACAGACGTGATTTTTTGAAAGTCGGTGGAATGAGTACGGTCGCATTAACACTTGGAACAACTGGGTTATTATCATTAAACGGTGCATCGGAAGCTATGGCAGGGTCTAGGAATACAAGTGGTGGATTTGGTGGTTATGGTCCTCTAGTGAAGGATCCAAATGGTATTCTTGATCTTCCAAGAGGCTTTCAATACAAGATTATTTCTAAAACAGGAGATCCAATGCCTAACGGTGACTTAGTACCTGCGATGCTTGATGGAATGGCGGCATATAAGGGTGAGAAAAATACGACGATCCTTGTACGTAACCATGAAAATGGAACGAACTCTCAATATCCAGTAAACGGAAAAAATCCTTGGAGCAAGGGAGCAGCTGGCGGTACGACAGCTCTTGTTGTAACACCTGACCGCCAAGTGATTGATGAATATGTCACCAATTCAGGAACGATCCGTAACTGTGCTGGCGGAGCTTCCACTTGGGGCACTTGGTTAACGTGTGAAGAAACACGTGATTTAGGCCACGGCTTTGTGTTTGAAGTAAATCCTCTTGAACCAGAGAATGAAATGTCGAAAACGCCTATTCGTGATATGGGGTATTTTTCTCATGAAGCATGTGCTGTTGATCCTTCAACTGGAATTTGGTATTTAACAGAAGATGCCAGCCCAAGCTTCCTGTATCGTTTTACACCGCATGATCGCAGCCAAACACTTGGTTCGCTCCAAAAAGGCGGAATTCTTGAAGCTGCAGCGATTGATGAAATTTCAACCTCTTCTTCTAGTCAATTAAACAGCGGACAAAAGTTCGGAATCGTGTGGAAAAAGGTAAAACCTGAGCGTGCCCAGCAGGATGCGAAGGATTTAGGTTGTATTCAATTTAGCCGCTTAGAGGGAGCTATTTTTTCTGCGGGAACATTCTGGTTTGATGACACAAGTGCTGGTTCTGAAGATCTTGGTCGTGTGTATCGTTATTTCCCTGCTACAAATATACTTGAGCTTTTCTATGAGTCAACATCACAAAATGAGTTAGAAATGCCTGACAATATCACCATGGCTCCATGGGGAGATCTTTGGATTGCAGAAGATGGTGGCGGAAATGACCGCATCATCGGTTTAACGCCAGAAGGGAAGATTTACACATTTGCAGAGAATATGATGAATGGTTCGGAGTTCGCAGGACCTACATTCTCTCCAGATGGAAAAACGTTCTTCGTAAATATGCAAACACCTGGAATTACCTTTGCAATCTGGGGACCTTTCGCTCGCAGAAATACTGCGCGTCAACGGGCAATGGGACTTGCGGCACCCCCAGCAGGACTAGCACCTGCTGTATCTGACAAGCTTCTTGCGTTTGCTGAAGAGCAAGGAATGTCCCGATTAGAAGCTGCTGCATTAGAGCGCCATGGAATGCCGATTATCTAAGGGACTCGGAGTGGGACTCACGGGACTCAGGGACAGGTACCTTGTCCCAAGTTTTTAGAGGATTAGATTTTACGATAGGTGATCTATGAAAGAAAACACCGAACTCGCTCACTTGAATGGTGTTTAAAATAGGTGAACACCATTTAAGTGAGGATATGGGAATACAACCTAGGATCTTTAAAATCACCTTTTTACCAATTAATATTATATTGTCTAAATTGCGCTAGGAAGAAATGAAAGAGACCATTTAATGTTTTTACAGGTAAATGTTTTATTTACTTTTCAGGTTATTTATTGCTTGTGTAGAATATAAAAAGTGTAACCCAATTCAATATCCTCTGTTTATGTTTTATCCACTTATCATATTTTAATCATATGTTGAAAATCCCACATTTTCTTTTTTAAAAGCCATTAGTTTTGATTAACAAGTGTAAATATGTAACAACCTCAAAAACTCCTTTTGAAATTCTATAACCGCACTAAGACTTCTGATGTTTACTGAAATTCACCAAAATTGAAAATCATAGAAAAAAGTATCTCTTATCTACGAAAAATTAAGTGCAGTACTGAGGTGATTTATATCCCCAGGGTAGCAAGGACAAAGAGCAGTAGTGGCATCTATCACATTATGCTGAGAGGAATAAATAGACAAACGATCTTCGAGGATGATGAGGACAAGATTAAGTTTTTAGTGACACTTAAAAAATATAAAGAAATAAGTAAATTTCAGCTATACAGTTACTGTTTGATGGATAATCATATTCATTTATTATTGAAGGAATCGGGGGAAACCATCTCTGAATCTATTAAGAGAATAAGTTCTAGCTATGTCTATTGGTACAATAATAAATATGAGCGGTGTGGTCTTTTATTCCAAGAACGATTTAAGAGCGAAAATGTAGAAAACATTTTATATTTTTTAACTGTCCTTAGATATATACACCAAAACCCGCTAAAGGCAGGCTTAGCTAAAACCGTCTTTGACAGTAAATAGTTAATCCGTCCAGTCAACGAACTACGGAGGGAACTAAACCTCAATCTTCCTCACATCGTAAACCATCGAAAGGCTCCCTTCTACTCGACTAATTGAAGAAGGATAACAGAAATGATCAAACTTTTTTATAAAAGAATTGATCCAATTGAGTATATTAATAGCGTGTTTTGATCAATCTTTTTTCAAAATACGCTCTTTCGTTTATATAAAGAGGGGAATGTAAATGTAAAGATTAAGGTTAATTTTAATATTAACCTTAACGAAAGGTTAAGTAGTTATAAAAACATCTGGTGGGTATTAGCATCATGAAATCCTCTTTGTTATAACAAGCCATACTTGAAAGGTCTTCTATAGGACTTTCTGTTTCTAGCTCTCAAATGAGTCCTAACCAATAAATACAATGGCGAAAGCCCTTCGCACGATTCTTATGCCATATATTTATGAGACTGTCGGGGGTTTACCGGCTAATATTGCCAATTACTACAAGCGCTTTTATGGATATTTACAGTTTTATCGACCTATTTTGTATTTATGAAATTAGGCGATAAAAAAAGCAGAAGAGGTATTTATGCGGTATCGGCCATTTTGGGAATCGTGGCATGGGTTTTATTAATTTATACAAAAATGACAATCCCAGTATTATTGCTATTTGTTTTACTTTTGGGTTCTGCTACCGGTTTTGGTGCCCAAGCATTTTATGGCTTATGGGCAAGTGAACTTTTTCCAACAAAATATCTTGCTCGGGCACAAGGCATTATGTTCTAGAGCAGGGATTGCGTTATGGTCTATTGTTATGCCAATGATATTCACAAAACTTGGATTCAATATGGCTTGTATGGTCATGATTTCCTTTTTAGTTATTGCTGCAATTATTGGCATAGTATGGGCACCTAAAACTAGAGGTAAAACGCTTAAAGAAATTGAGTTTGAACACTATGGCAATTCAAAAAGTGGGAAATCAGGTTTGGAAGTTTTTCTAATTGGATGGATTGGATACGTTGTAGAATCAATAGGAATTAAAAAACCAATAAATTATTCAAGAATGGTGTAGAAAGTATGCTAGAAAGAAAGGCATTAAGACTTTTACTTAATCAATATCAAGAAGAAATTTATCGAAAAAGAAAAAATGTTAGAAGAAATGAGAATGATTTCATGGCCGAATAAGACAATAACTTGTCCTAATTAGCCATGATATATAATTCTCTATAAAGTAAAATTAGAAAAAAAAGGGGGGATATATTGAAATTAATCTTTATATCATTGGACACGCTGAGAGCTAACCGACTAGGATGTTACGGATACAAACTTCCAACAACTAGTCCATATATGGATCATATAGCAAGTCAAGATGTTCTTTTTTTGAAAACGCTTTCGATTCTGATATTCCAACTGAAGTTGCTCATACTAGTATTTTTACAGGGAAAGTAGGTTTGACAACTGGTGTTGTATCACATGGTTCTCCATCAACTTATCTACCAAAAGAAAGTGATTGGTTACCATCATTGCTTCGGAACGCTGGATACACGACTAGAGCAGTAGATAATTGACATGGGAAGAATGGAAAGCAAATCCTAGAAGAGAGCTTATTGATATGCCAGTTAAAAATTAATGAACAGCACTTCATTAACAAAACTAAAAGTGGAGGAAGTGGTTGGTTAAATATCTGAAAACAATGAATATATTGATAATTATTTTGATTTTCACAAGGGGGAGAATGATGAAGAATGTGACGAAGCTAGCCTTTGCATTTATATTATTGCTATCGATGATTATAGCAGGTTGTACCAATAATGAAAGCGCTAACACGAATAACGAAGAAGAACTAGTTTCAAATGGTGATGAAAATAAACAAGATATGTCAGAAGTCGATGTATCTCAAATTAAGGAGTTCAAACAATCACCAATGCTCAATGATAAGGGGCTGCCAGATGTAAAAGAAAGGCTTCCACTGGAACCGAAATTACCAAACGAAATGCCAGCAAAATTTCTTCAGTTCGAAATTGGTAAATACGGTGGAGAGCTAAATACTGTAACACGGGATCCTAAGTGGGATGCGGATTTGTTTGTCATGAGCAATGAGCCACTATTAAATACACCAGGTATTCTCGGTGAAGAGGTCACTGGAAACGTTCTTAAGGACTATGAAGTTACTGAAGATCAAAAGGAATTTACTTTCTATATGAGGGAAGGACTAAAATGGTCTGACGGTGAGCCGGTTACAACCGAAGACGTAAGGTTTGCAGTAGAGGATGTATTACTTAATGAAGAAATCATGCCAATTGTGCCTTCTTGGTTACATTCAGGTGGTAATGCACAAGGAAACCCATTGAAGCTTGAGGTTGTTGATGAATACACATATAAGATTTCTTTTGATGAGCCGTATGGTGGTTTTCCAATTGCTTTAGCCATTGGAAACTGGCGAGGATATAATGATCTATTGAAACCAGCTCATTACCTAAAGCAGTTTCATAAAAAATATGCTGATGCAGCTGAATTAGAAAAACTAATTAAAGAAGCTAAATTAGGAGAAGATACAGAATCAACGTGGGTGAACTTTTTTAACTACATGGATATTACTGAAAGAGAGATGAGTCATTCTAATGCAGTTGGTTTCCCTTCTTTGTATCCTTGGACTATGAAAGAAATGGATAAAACTTACGCGATATATGAACGAAATCCATATTATTTTAAAGTTGATCCAGAAGGTAATCAGTTACCGTATATTGATTCAATTAAGAGCACAATTGTACAGGATACAGAGGTAGTTGGTTTAAAAACAATTGCAGGAGAAGTTGATTTCTCCCGTGAAACGACGGCATTAACTAAAATGCCAGTTTATAGAGAAAATGCCGAAAAGGGTGGTTACGAAGCATTACTAGCAAATATGCATGTTACTCCATCGGATGTGTTTTTAAATCAAACATATAATGATCCAGTATGGCGCGAAGTAGTACAGGACATTCGTTTTAGACAAGCATTAAATTTTGCGATTGATCGTGAAGAGATTATTGATTCACTTTATTTTGGATTTGCTGAGCCATCAGAAATTACAGATAGTAAATTAGATCTTGATAAAGCCAACCAGCTTTTAGATGAAATGGGGATGAAAAAGGGAACAGATGGATATCGGATTGGTCCAGATGGCAAACGTTTTTCAATTCCATTTGAAGTACAAGCAGCGGCCCCAGATATTGTACCACTTGCTGAGCTCCTTGTAGAAATGTGGAAAGAGATAGGCATACATGCAGCAGTTAAAACGATTGATGGAACATTATGGGGTACGCGTAATACAGCCAATGAATTGAAAGCATCTATTATGTGGACACATACACCTCTTTATTATATGTCTGATTATGGAGAAACATTTTGGGGTCCACTTTGGGATTCTTGGTGGCAATCCGGAGGTGAAACAGGAGAGGAACCGCCCGAACATGTTAAAAAGTTCTTTACCTTGATGGATGAGTTACAGGTAAGTACTCCTGAGGAAGCTAAAGCGGTCGAAGAAAAAATAAGAGAAGAAATGAAAAATAATCTGCATTATTTTGTTCATGTTGAGAAAGTTAAACAACCTTTAATTGTAAATAACAAACTTGGAAATATCACGGATAAAGGGACAGCAATTAGCATCAATTTCGCAGGGGAACAAATGTACTTTAAAGAATAAAACAGAAAAAATCTTAATGAAACTTAGGTAGCTGATCCTGAATCCTACCTAAGTTTTTCCTTAAATCCATTTTAAAGGAAAAGGAGGTTCATAGATGTTAACATTCATTGGTCACCGTCTCATCCAATTAATACCATTACTGTTTGCGATTAGTATCATATCGTTTGTATTAATCCAATTACCTCCTGGTGATTATTTAACAACTTATATTCAGCAGCTTGAAATGGCTGGTACAGATGTATCAGAAGGTACGGTCCAAAGTCTAAAAGCACAATATGGATTGGATCAACCGATGTATGTTCAATACATGATTTGGCTTAAGAATATAGTATTGCACGGTGACTTTGGAAGGTCATTTACTTGGAATGAGCCGGTTTCAGACGTAATTGGGGAACGGCTAGGTCTCACCGTGGTTATCTCTATTTGTACGTTAATTTTTACATGGATTATCGCGATTCCAATTGGAATCTATTCTGCAGTTCGTCAATATTCCTTTATGGATTATATATTCACATTCATTGGTTTTATTGGTCTGGCTTTACCAAATTTCTTAATTGCTCTGGTTGCTATTTATACTGTTTTTGTCAACACAGGCGTAGCCCTTACAGGATTATTCTCACCTGAATATGCAACAGCACCATGGAGTTTTGCAAAGGTCATTGATTTATTGAAGCATATTTGGATCCCAACATTAATTATAGGTACATCTGGGACAGCTGGACTGATTCGTGTTATGCGAGGGATGCTGCTTGATGAATTACAAAAACAATATGTTATAACGGCTCGTGCAAAGGGTGTAAGGGAGCAGACATTATTGTTTAAATACCCTGTCCGGATGGCCATCAATCCTCTTATAAGTACAATTGGTTGGACACTACCTGCAATTATTTCCGGTGAAGCGATTGTTTCAATCGTACTTAATTTACCGACAACAGGCCCAATGCTGTTAGATGCACTAATGACTCAGGATATGTACCTTGCCGGTAGTTTCATCTTGATTCTTAGTATATTGACTGTTATAGGTACGTTAATCTCAGATATATTACTTGCGTGGGTCGATCCCCGAATTAGATTTGGAGGGGTAGAAGAATGAAACTGATTCTAAGAAAGAATAACCAACCAGTTCAGGTAACAGATAATAAAAACCTAGAAAATGAATATGAGATAGCCTCTCAATGGAAATTAATGTGGTGGAAATTTAAAAAGCATAAGCTTGCAATTATTTCGGCGCCTATATTAACACTACTTCTTATTATTTCAGTTTTTGCAGAATTTTTAAGTCCACATGTCCCCTTAGAGCGATTTTCGGATTATAAATTTGCTCCACCTCAAACAATCAATTTTATTGATCCTGAAACGGGCTTTAGTTTTCGGCCGTTTGTTTACGATATGAAAGAGGAAATGAATCAGGAAACGTTTAGAAAAACATTCCAAGAAGATACTTCGAAAAAATATCCAATCCATTTCTTTGTAGAGGGAGAACCCTACAAATTATGGGGACTTATCAAGATGAATACCCATTTTATTGGGCTAAAGGATGCTGATGCACCTTTCTTTCTTATGGGAACAGATTCATTAGGAAGGGACTTATTTACAAGAATTCTCCATGGATCTAGGGTATCGTTATCGTTTGCGTTTCTAGGGATTATCTTTACGGTTATTCTAGGAATTATTCTAGGAGGGATTTCGGGTTATTTCGGTGGTATTACAGATACTGTTATTCAACGTATCATTGATCTTTTATTATGTATTCCTGCAATTCCATTATGGATGGCACTAGCAGCAGCACTTCCGGCAGATTGGTCACCAATCAAGATTTATTTTGGGATGATTATGATATTTTCCATAATTGGTTGGACAGGATTGGCACGTGTTGTAAGGGGGAAAATTTTATCACTCCGTGAAGAAGACTTTACAATGGCTGCTAGGTTATGTGGAGCAAGTCATATTCGTATAATTACCAAACATTTGATTCCGTCGTTTGCGAGTTACATCATTATTAGCGTCACGATCTCCATACCAGCTACCATTCTTGGTGAAACATCATTAAGCTTTCTTGGACTAGGGCTACAGGCTCCTGTAGTAAGCTGGGGAGTTCTTTTAGGGGACTCTCAAAAACTAGAAAACTTAGCGCATCACCCATGGCTCTTGTGGCCAGCTGCTTTTATTGTCGTGGCTGTACTTGTATTTAACTTTCTTGGTGACGGACTACGGGACGCAGCGGATCCTTATAAATAAAGGAGGTATTTAAGATTGAGCAAAATTCAACAAACAATCGAGACTTCAAAAAGTATACATGAAACTAGCATTAATGATAATGAAGAGATTATCTTAGAAGTTAATAATCTGAAAACCTACTTTAAATTAGATGAAGGCATTTTAAAAGCAGTTGATGGTGTTGATCTTCAATTAAAAAAAGGGAAAACACTCGGAATTGTTGGGGAAAGTGGTAGTGGAAAAAGTGTGACAACAAAAGCTATTTTACAAATTGTTGATACTCCCGGAGAAGTGGAGGGTGAAATAAAATTCAGGCGTAGAAAAAATGGTGAAATTATCGATATTGGAAAACTACATTCAAAAGGAAGCGAAGTTCGAGATATTCGCGGTGGCGAAATATCGATGATTTTCCAAGAGCCAATGAAGGCCTTTTCTCCGATTCACACGATCGGAAATCAATTAACTGAAGCAATCCTGTTGCACGATACTAAAGACGAAAAGGAAGCGCGAAAAATCGCAATTGATACATTGGAAAAAGTAGGAATGTCAAATCCTGATCAAAGAATAGATCAATATCCACATGAGCTCTCTGGAGGGATGAGGCAAAGAGCAATGATTGCAATGGCATTATGTTGTAATCCATCCATACTAATTGCAGATGAGCCAACAACTGCACTAGACGTTACCGTTCAAGCACAGGTGCTTGATTTAATTAATAATTTAAAAGAAAACACTGGGTCGGCAGTAATTTTTATTACACATGATCTTGGAGTTATTGCAGAAATGGCTGATGATGTCGCGGTTATGTATCTCGGAAAAGTAGTTGAATATACCGATGTTGATACACTATTTTTCGGTGCCCTTCATCCATATACACAAGGCTTGTTACAGTCAATCCCTTCGTTAGCGATGATAAATCAACGGTTAGAATCAATTGAAGGAACGGTGCCTACTCCTATCAATCTACCGAAAGGATGCGGATTTTATTCTCGCTGTAAAAAAGCAAAGGATGGCGTATGTAATGTAGATGATATTCCATTCGTAAAAGTAAAGGAGGGTCATTATGTTAGATGTGTCCTTGTCGAGTAAAAATCATAGAAGAGAAACAGAGGTCATTAACATTCCAAAGAAAATCTTAGAAGTTCAATCAATGAAAAAATACTATCCAATTAAAAGAGGCTTCTTAAAAAAAACAGTCGCTTATGTTAAAGCTGTCGATGACGTTTCATTATATGTAAATGAAGGAGAGACGTTTGGCTTGGTTGGCGAATCTGGTTGTGGCAAATCAACGCTTGGAAAAAGTTTATTACGTGCGATTGAACCATCAGGTGGTTCCATAAGATTTAGGGATCGACATGATGAACTAGTTGATGTGATGGATTTAGATTATAAAGGCTTACGTGATATTCGCAGAAATATGCAAATGGTCTTCCAAGATCCTTATTCATCACTAAATCCACGAATGACTGTGTTAAATATTATCGGAGAGCCATTGATATGTAACAAAATTGCAAGAGGTGAAGAGCTCAGGGAGAGAGTTAAATACTTAATGGAAGTTGTCGGACTTAACAGCCGACATCTTGAACGTTATCCA
Source organism: Metabacillus sp. KUDC1714 (assembly GCF_014217835.1). Taxonomy (NCBI): domain Bacteria; kingdom Bacillati; phylum Bacillota; class Bacilli; order Caryophanales; family Bacillaceae; genus Metabacillus; species Metabacillus elymi. Next base: position 1,479,983 of record NZ_CP055263.1, on the reverse strand, counting down.
CATGCATTTAGTGGTGGACAAAGGCAGAGGATTGGAATAGCTCGGGCGTTGGCTACTAATCCAAAATTTCTAGTTTGTGATGAGGCTGTTTCTGCGCTAGATGTTTCGATTCAGGCTCAAATTATAAATTTATTCCAGGATTTACAAAACGAATTTAATTTAAGTTATTTATTTATCTCACATGATTTAGGAGTCATTCAGCATATATCTGATAGGGTTGGTGTCATGTATGTCGGGAAAATGGTGGAAATGGCAAGTACAGAAGAACTATTTGCAAATCCTAAACATCCATATACAGAAGCGCTGTTGTCTGCAAAACCGATTCCAAATCCACGTCTTAAGAAAGAAAGGATTATTCTTAGAGGTGAGGTGGCCAATCCAGCTAATCCACCTTCTGGATGTTATTTCCATCCTCGATGCCCATATGCACAAGAAATTTGCAAGCAGCAAGCACCTGAATTTAAAGAAATAAGTAGCGGTCATCACGTTGCATGTCACCTTGCTAATGAGTTGGAATTAAAAGGGGCAGTCGGAATATGAATTATATTTTCTTGTTTATGCTTATCTTTGCTATATCAGTATTTCTGATTATGTTCGCATCGATTTGGTTTATGAACTTCTTTTCAAGAAAATATATTGGAGAAAAGCACATGGTTTTAGAGGAACTTACAAAAGGAGAAGTACCAAAACTTTGGTCTAAAAGATTTAAAGAAAAGAGTAACAAACTACAAAAAAAAGGAGATCAGCAAGAAAAAATATCTATTTTACAAAAAGAGGAAAATGAAACGCATTTAAAAAAACTCAGTAACATTGTCAAATATATTCAAAAAACAAAATTAATAGAGGATGAAGAAACTAGATCAATCATATTGGCTGATTTGGAGAAAACACGTAAAAAATGGGAGGAAGGTAAATATAATGGGGCTTGATTCAGCGTCGAGTAAAAAGAAGTATTACTTTACGTTTTTAGCCTATTTATTTTCTGCAGTAACCGCATTTATTGGTATTTTGCTATGGTTCACGATTAGAGAAACATTAATGGTTACATTGACGTATGTATCTTTTAATTTCTGGAGTCTTCCAGCGATTGATAATTTTAGTTTTTTGATTCTTGGTATAGGTTGGCTAATTTTGGTTTATTTTAGCTACTATTACTATCAGAAAGGATTCAAAGAAGGGAAAGCTTTGTCTAAGATACTACGTATAACTGGTGTGCAGACTCTCTTGTTTATTGTATGCAAAATCATCATGATTTCACAACTGGATTAGTAACGGATACTAGTAACTACTTAAAAGCAGCAGCTGAATGTTTTGTTGGAATCGGCTTCATATACTATGCCATGAGAAGGAATAGGGAGAAAACGAAAGATAATAGTTTAACATCTTAACATACTGGAAGGAGTATCCTGATTGAAAAAAGCAAACCTATTAAGCATAGTACCGTTAGTTCCAGCTATAGAAATGGAAAAAACAATTGCATTTTATACTGAACAATTAGGGTTTAATAACCATATCAGGGATGGTGAACCACTGACTTATGCTGGATTGAAAAATGGCAATGTGGAATTTCATCTTTATAAGACATCAAAAAAATATTTATGTGACTGGTCTGTCATTCGAATTGAAACGAATAATATAAATGATCATTATGAAAAGTACAAGAAACGGGAATTTCTACATCCAAACGGAAAACTAGAATTGAAAAACTATGGATTAAAGGAATTTTCGTTACTCGATCCAAACGGAGTGTTAGTTACATTTTTTGAAAGAACTTAATTGTCATTAAAACTTTTAAAAACTATGTAGGAGGAGGAGTAATAATGGATGTTGGTGTTGTATCAAGGAGTTTTCCTCAGCTTAGCAACAAAGAAACTGCAAAACTATTAGCGAAAAAAGGATTTAAGTGGACTGAGTTATGTTTTTCTCAAAGTGATTCAAATTATTGGGTATATAATGGCCGGTCAGATATGGATAGTTTATCGAATGAACGGAGTACCGAGATAGTAGAAACATATAGAACAAATGGAATTGAGGTAACTTCAATCGGTGTGTTTACAAATTTACTAGAACCGAATGAAAAGGAAAATGAAAAAAACCTCACTTATTTTGAACGTCTGATGGAAATTGCTTCAATTAATAATGTACCTTATGTATCTAGTGAGTGTGGATTTATTCCTAGTAGGAGGGGAGTAAATTCAGATACCTATGAATCTGCATTTCAAATACTTGTTGAAAATGTAAAATGGTTAGCAGATAAGGCAAAAAAATATAATGTTTCGGTTGCTCTTGAGCCATGTGTCCTAGATGTTGTTCCAAGTGCCAAACGAATGGATGATTTTATTAATCAAGTTGGCTCTGATCGCGTAAAAGTTTTGTTAGACCCGGCTAATTTAATTGCAAATAATTCAGAAGAAGAAATGTTTTCTTATTTAACTCCGCATATTGCCTATTTCCATGGTAAGGATCGCAAAGTTAATGATACATATGGTCGTGTAATAGGAGATGGAGATATTGATTGGCCTTTATTTTTTAATATGTATCATAAATATACCGAGGGTGTTCCATTTATCATGGAATATGTTAATATTGACAACTTTTGTGATATTCGTGATCGTGTAGTAAAGTTTGATGAAATGGCTGTAATGTTAAAATAGTAGATCTATATTTAATAGAACTTCGTATTTAAAAAGCAACAAATTCGACAAGTACATTTGTACTTGTCGAATTTGTTGCCATTATAGCATTACAGCTGAGTCCTTTTTATATACAACAGGGAAATCATTACCTTTAAGTATTTCACCAGCCTTCACGTTAACATGAGCTTCCATCGGATGTGATCCAGTAGGCTCATAGCGTGTATGTCCCGGCATATAGTGAACTGCGATAGCACGACGCTTCCGATCTGAACGGTTGTTTGTACCGCCGTGCCATGTTAAACAATGATGATATCCGACTTGCCCTTTTTTAATTTCAAATGGTACAGCTTTTGTGTTTACACCTTCTGGCAGGAGATCTGGTTGTTTATGGAATGGCATAAAGTTAGAATCAGTTCCTAAATATTTCTGTTGGTCACCCCACTTGTGGCTTCCTGGTACCATCCACATGCAACCGTTTTCGATTATTGCATCATCAAGGGCGACCCAAGCACTGACAAGATTAGCAGGTTGAATAATTGGCCAAGCAGGATGGTCTTGATGCCAAACAGTAGGACCTCCAGTAACCGGTGGCTTATACTGAACTTGATCATGCCAAATTCTTAATGTATCCGAACTGCATAACTGAGCAACTTCCTCACAAATTTTCTGATTACATGCATGTTGATAAAATAAATCACTCGCCATCCAAATATTTACAATTTGTACGACCGTTTCTTTTTGGGAGATTGACATTCCATAGTCGACTTCGTCATCAACAAGATTTCGGTTTAGAACTGGCTTTTTTACAGATTTTCCACTCATGACTAAATCTAATTCTTCACGAAGCTCATCAACTTCAGTGTCGCTTAGTACTACATCACCTTTGATATATCCTAATTTTTCAAACTCTTTTAATTGTTCGTTTGTTAACATTTTCTCCACCCTTTCGAATAATGATTGGTATTTTTATCTTTTTTCATTTTCAGAACCTACAAAGTGAGGATCAGTCATGGAGTTGGGATTTTGAGAATAAAGTTTGCATTGCTTGCATATTTTACAGTTTCTATTAACCTCTTTTGAATCATCACATTTGCGTAAACCTTTTTGATCAATGCGATGGTTGATTAAAATGTTGTTTCACCTCCTGCTTTCTTTTTCTTTATTCTTTGTGTAACTATATGATAACAAGAGCAAAAAGGGTCTGTCGTTAGAATATTCGAATAAATATTTGCATTTTTCACAGATATTGTAATTTGCTAGAAAGCTAGGGAGGTAAAAATGGTTACTGATGAAAAAATTAAAATAGGTATGTTATCGATGTTAAAGCCGACGGTAAACTTCGCAAATAAAATGACTGCAGATCCTGGCCAGGTTTGGGGGCCAAGAACAATTCCTGATTGTCAGCTAATCTACATTGTTTCAGGTAAGGCAACAGTAACCCTTGGGCCAAATGTTTTTCAATTAAATCCAGGTGAGTGTTTATTTTACGGGAATAACCCACATAAGCTTGTTTCATCAAAAGACGACCCATTTACGTTTAAAAGTATTCATTTCAGTTGGGATGAGGAGTCTCCTGTCCCTAATCATCCACTTAATGGCATAAAAAACTGTTCTACAAGTGAACTGGGTGATTTAGTATCACCCTATCAAATTCTTGTAGATGAGCATGGTGAAGTAGAATTCCCAAACCATTTTATATTACCTAATGTTGAAACCTTATTTACCCAAATTATTCGTGAATATCGGTTTGAAGAACCAGGGTATACGTTTGTTATGAGAGGTTTGTTAACTCAGTTAATCACAATTATTATCAGAAATGAAATGAACGGAAAGTATTCTTCTGGAGAAAGGAGGAAAATAGCACCTGCATTGGAAGCTATTCGTAAACAGCCAAACATTAACTGGTCTTCATGTGAATTAGCGGAATTATGTGGGTATCACCCGACCTATTTTGCTTCCATATTCAGAGAAACGATTGGTTCTTCTCCTAAACATTACTTGATCCAAGAACGTATACGAAAAGCGAAACAATTATTATTAGAAGTGAAAACGATAGAAGAAGTTTCAGTAAAATTAGGATATACGAGTCTGCACTATTTCTGTAGAAATTTTAAAACAGTAACTGGTTTAACACCAACAGAATATAAAATACAAAGCCTCGAGCTTTAATATATAGGGTTTTAGTAAATATGGCCGAATCGACCATCAAGGTGGCAGGATGGACAATGAATAATTATCTGAATTTACATAACATTTAGTTAAATAAACAGAATAAAATTGAATAGTTTAGGAAAATGATAATCACATTTTACGGATTCGTTCTTTGTTAGAAAGTATGATAAGTGAGTTCGAAAAGTTGTTGGCTGTTCTCCTGGAAAATACAAAAATAACGTATCAAAAGAAATAATTGATGGATAAAAAGAATTGTAAAAAACGAATTTAAAAAAACGACTAATAACATAGCATTCATTTTTAGGAATTAAGTAAAATATTTTAAGGAGGAATTGATTCATGTATGAAAGTTTAGTAGTTGGGAACAGTTCACTCAATTTAGAGGTAGAATCTGGATGGGGTCTACTTCCAGAAGGTATTTCTTATGGATATACCCATGGAGTCTGTGTCGATTCAAATGACAATGTGTATGTATTTAATACTAGTAAAGATGCGGTTATCGTATTTGATCATGAAGGGAATTTCGTAGACTCCTGGGGTGAAGAATTTGAAGGTGGTGCCCATGGTTTTTATCTTCATAAAGATGTGGACGGTCAAGAGTATTTTTATATTACAGATACTGCGCGTGCCCTAATGGTAAAAACAACCCTAAAAGGGGAAGTACTCCTTGAGGTGGGTGAGCCTAACCTCCCTGATATTTATGATGAAGAGCGACGATATATCCCAACAGATGTTTGTGTAGCACCTAACGGGGATATTTATATTAGTGATGGGTATGGTCAATATTATGTTCACCATTATGATGCAAAGGGAAATTATATTCGTTCATGGGGAGGACGTGGGAGCGAACCTGGTAAACTATTGGAGCCCCATGGTATTTCTATTAATTTACGAGGCTCTGATCCTGAAATCTATGTTGCTGATAGAAGGAATCATCGGATCCAAGTTTTTTCTTTGGATGGTGAGCACAAGCGCTTTATAGATAAAGACTTAGACCTACCATGTAGTTTTTATTTCTTTGGAAAAGACATCTATATCCCTGATTTGAATAGCCGTGTGACAATACTTGATGAGCATGACCGTCTGGTATGTCATTTAGGAGAGGATCAACAAGCCTATAAGCAGAAGGGATGGCCTAATCTACCAAAAACCTATTTTAGAACAAATAGGTTTAGTTCTCCTCATGGTGTTTGTGTCAATTCACATGGCGATGTTTATGTTGTTGAGTGGATTTCGGATGGAAGAGTAACTAAGCTATCTAATACCCGATAGTCACAAAGTGAGTGGATTCCGTATATATAGTCCATTGCTCAATCCAGTTGAAATAGCAGTTAGAAAATAATAATCTCTATTCATGGTATATGGTATCAGGTAGTGGAATTATTGATTAAACAAAGGTATTTGATGTTCAAAACTCTATCAAATTCACAAGAAACTCAAGTTCCAACCCGTTGAATCAATATATTATTGTTAAATCAGACTAAAGCTTCTCCTATTACCTTTAGACTATTACTACTTTAGAAGCAAATACGGATGCATTAGAAATGTACATACACCATTTACCTGATGTTTTATATAGAGTCAATTACCTATCTTAAATAAAAATCCATAAGTTTCACTAACGGGCGCGTTTGTTTAGGAACGCGTCTTTTTCGTGTATTGGCACAGATTGCATAATGAAAAATGTTTTTAAGTTTAAACAATCAGATTAGCAGTTTAGTTCAAATAAACGAGGGATTTCTCAGCAATGGCTTGCAAATAATTCAAAGGTCATTCGTTCTACTATCAGTGAACTATGCAAGGAAGACGCTGATCACGAGCCTACCCAAAGCATTATGAGGAAAATATGAAATACTTTAAGGAAGATTGACCCTAATGTGAAGAGTGATGATTTTTTCGATATTTAGAAACTGGTTAACTGAATTACTTGGTTAACCCTATTTGTTTTCTCTCCTTTGTTTCATCATAATAAGTTCTTAAGTCATTAAAAAAAGGAGCAAAATTTGAACTGCACCTCCAATTGTGTCTAACAATTGGGGTGCAGTTCACTTGAGCTGTTCCTTTTTGTGTGTAACATCTTTAAATCTTAATATCAATCTTCGCATTTTTCTTTAACTCTTCAACCTGCTGAGCGAGTTTTTCATGCTGTTTTTGCTGATGAATAGATTGTTCGATTTGTGGTTTTACTTCTTCAAACTTTGGAACTTCTTGTCCAGTGCTCTTTCCTTGTTCCGCATATTGATCATACGTTTTTTGAATTTCTTCATCGGTTATTTCACCAGCCGTGGCTTCTTTCTCAACGTACTGTTTAAGTTTAATATCGTCAGCTATTTGAGTTTCAAGTGTTTTCATACCCATGCCGGATTTTTTAAGAGCGGTTTTGAATTCTTTTTCTGTTTTAAATTGTTTTTTCGTTTCGTCCAGCTGCTTATTAATATCTACCTCTGAAGCTTTATAGCCTTTTTTATCTGCCTCTTGAAGAAGAAGAGTTTGTCCGACTAAGCTGTCAATTGTTTGTTTTTTCACTTGCTCTGCAGCTTCTTTAGAAGTCGGATCTTGGCCCATTTGCTGCATTTGTCCTTGTATAGATGCTAAGGCGCTATTATAGTCGCTTCCTAAAATTTCTTTATCATTCACTATGGCAACAATTTTCTTTTCATCTACTTGCTGTCCTTCTAATTTCTTTTGCATTTCTTCCATTAGCTTTTGCTGTTCCTTCTGCTGATCGGTTTCCGCTGTTTTTACTTTATCATCATTTTTAGCTTCTTTACTTTCTTCATTTCCTCCGCATGCTGCTAAAACAACGGCCATTAGACCGGTTATTAATGTAAACATTATTTTTTTCATAATCGATCTCCTTCCTTAAGCTAGAAGTATAATTTTTCCCTAAAAAAATTATCTAGTGCGCATTATAAAGTAAACCTTACTAAAAAGAAACATTATGCACTCTTTTTTAAGACTTGTAACAGGATTGAAACGTTTTATAATAATAAAAATGATGCCTGCAAAAAAGCAAATTCGAATACGATTAAGCAATTTAGTTTCTTAAAGTGGATGCCTTGCATTTATGAAAAGATATTAAGCAAGTATTCGTGAGAAAATCGTATTAAACTGAGGGAGTTCAATAACATTAACGAAAAAGGAAGATCATACTGATGAACCTGATAACTTTGCAATTATTGGATACTTGTTGATTTTTACTAAAGAAGATCCTTTCAACATCTAATTCTTCACGTATACAGGAATATCCTGAATATAGTAAATTGCATTATCCTAACGCTACTCTCCATTGAATAATAGGGAATTTTATGCCTGAACGGCCTGTTTTTTTTACAGGAATGTAGATGTCCATTTCTTTGTTCTCTGATTCGTAGCATCTTTCATCATACAGCTCGAATTCCACTGATCCATTATGTTCATAACCCGATTGTGGAAACCATTCTGTAAAAATAAAATTCCATGTGGACTGAATAGACTTTGGCGTAGCTAGAACAACCTCAAAAGTTGATAGAAATATGAGAAAAAGTGAAAATTCTACTATACTTGTTTCCGAGAGCGATAATAAGCTAGTACGTTTCTTAGTCGCTATCGGTGTTGTTACAAAGAGAAACAATCATTCTACTTATATTGTTATAGGTATTAGTTGTACCACTTGGAAAATAAAAGCCGGCACCATCTTTGTCTTGCATGATATAATCCTTATAAGAAATCGCTTACATATAATAAGGTGAAAATTCAGAAAAAATGAGTCTTTTGAGGAGCAGGTGAAAGATGTTACTAGATAATCCATCTTTAATGACCAAAGAACAAACGATTTTTAATCATTCGGGGAGCGAAATTAAATTAAAAGATAGAGAGATTGATATTGTCACCCGTTTAGAAAAGCCTCTCGTTCTAGTTTTAGGGAATGTCCTAAGTAACCAAGAATGTGACGAACTCATACAACTATCTAAAGATAAAGTGCAACGCTCAAAAATTGGCGCTGCACGTGAAGTAAACAACATTAGAACGAGCAGCAGCATGTTTTTTGAAGAAAGCGAAAACGAACTTGTACATCAAATTGAAATGAGAATTTCTGATATAATGGGTTTATCCATTGAGTACGCTGAAGGCCTTCAAATTTTAAAATACTTACCTGGCCAAGAATATAAAGCACATCACGATTATTTCGCTTCTACCAGCAGAGCATCTAAAAATAATCGCATTAGTACATTAATTATGTACTTAAATGATGTCGAAGAAGGTGGAGAAACTTATTTTCCTAAGTTAGGTTTTTCGGTATCTCCCAAAAAAGGAATGGCTGTGTACTTTGAATATTTTTATAAGAATACCGAACTTAACGACCTTACCCTTCACGGAGGAGCACCTGTTGTTAAAGGAGAAAAATGGGTAGCTACTCAGTGGATGCGTAAACAAAAAGTTCGATAAGAAAATCACGCAGAGCGTGATTTTTTATTTTGCTAAGCTATGTAAATAATTCAATTTGCTCCAGGCCTCTATTACGGTTTAAGGTGAAGATATTGTATTATAGAAGTAGCTAATGCAAGAATCTAATGATGATCAATGTTTAGATTACAAAGTAAAAACTAGTGTATCCGATAGTGATGATAGAGAGTATCTGAATAAATTAGGGATTGAAAATATTAGTATGTTACAAAAAATGGAGAAAGGAGATAGAGACCGTACTTTAGCCATACTTAAGGAATTGGAAGGTGTGACCATAAGGCAGTTATCAAGAGTAACAGGAATATCCAAAAGTGTTATTCAACGTGCTAGTTGATGTGAGGATAGGGAGGGGACGGGGGACGAAGGGACAGGAACCATGTCCCTTTTTCCTTTGTATTGTAATGCTAATTTTATTAGATCCTGAAGCTTTTTGATCGGTTAGGTTATTGAATTTCAGAGTCGATCAAACTGTCTTATTATTGTGTTTTAACTCTAATATTATTAGGTTTGCGGAGGGACAAACAACCTGTCCCTCAGTCCCGCGTAAGAACAGGACCGGTCGAAGCTCTCTTTATTAAAGTAGTTGGTAATAGAATTTCTTGATAAACAGCGTCTTTGTTGTTGATTCTCCAGATTAATTGTTCGACTGCTTTTATTCCATAGAGCTTTAGATCAATATCCATTGTTGTTATTTTTGGATTGGATATTTGTGAAAGTTGTCCATTGTCAAAATTACATACCGAGATTTGGTCGGGAATTTTGATGCCAGCGTGGTAGAGGTAGGAGCAAACAAGAAATCCAAATCCATCGTTTACACAAAACCATGCAGTGGGCTGTTTAGGTAATTTGCTCATGGAGATGCGAAGATCCTCATCTTCCTCAAGGACATCAGATAGAATAAAGGTTGGATCAATCTTTATTTCGTGGTGATGTAATGCTAAACGGTAGCCCTCTAATCTCTCATAATAGCTTGGTGAATAGGAGGTATTTCCGACAAACCCAATCTTCCTATGGCCTAACTTCAACAAGTGTTCAACTGCAGTATAAGCACCGAAGCGATTATTCGTTAGGATCGCATCTGCGTTAATATGAGGATGATGATGGTCGATTAAGATTGTAGGAATGTTAGTTGAAAGGATTTCATTAATATAGTCTGTACTTAAATGAGATAGAATTAAAATTCCATCAACCGATTTATTTTGAACAAATGACGGTAATTGACGTTCGGAAATGGCATGCTCACTGATGGGCTGGATTAATAAATGAATCCCTTGCTTCGAGAGCTCTCTCTCAATACTTAAATAGATTTCTCCAAAAAAGCTTTTAAGTGAGAAGGCAAATTCGGATGCGATGAGTGCAAAAGTCTTATTTTGTTCACTTTTCTGTAATTGATTTCGGACGGATGTATATTCATAGCCTAGCTCTCTAGCAGCAGTTTCGACTATCCTTCTTGTTTCCTCACTTACCCCTGGTTTTCCAGATAGAGCTTGTGAAACAGAATTCTTTGATATTTGTAAACGATCTGCGATATCCTGCATCGTGATCTTTTTTGCCATAGGAACGACCAACCTTTCTATTGAAATCATTTATAGTAGGAGAGTTTCATATTTAACCTGATTTTTATTACATTACAAATATAATTATGTAACGTTACAATGATAATATAATACATGACAACATAAAATGCAAACAACATTACAAATCGAATAAATTAAGAGTAATAGGTTGACTTATCATGAGAGCGGTGCAATAATGTTGTTTGTAAGGTTACAAAAATACCAATAATCAATAAAGTAATTTTTGTAACTGAAAAAGTAATTTTAATTAAGTAAGTTTTTGTGCATGACTATAGTCAATTATACTATTTTTTTTAGTAAATTTGATAGCGTTCTCAAAAAATGTACAAAACTTACATTATAGTTGGGAAGACTATTGAAAAGTCTTTCGCCTTTATAAAATAATTGGGGGTATGAAGATGAATCGTGCATTGAAAAAAGGCGCATCATTATTATTCGCAGCAACAATGGCAGTATCTGTTTTATCAGGTTGTGGAAATAAAGGCACAGAGCAAGGTGCTGGAAATGACGGTGTAACTACCATTGAATTCTGGGCGGCTCCAAACCCGACTCAGCAAGTTTATTGGGAAGCAGTAGCGAAGGAATTCGAAAAGGAAAATCCTGAGATTAAGGTCAATGTAAGTGCGATTAAAGAGAGTCCTTCATCAGAAGCTAGTATTCAATCAGCAATTGCAGGGAAAAGTGCTCCAACGATGTCAGAAAATATTAATCGTGGGTTTGCTGCACAGCTTGCAGAAAGTAAAGCACTAGTACCATTAAATGAATTAGAAGGCTGGGATGAGATTGTTTCTGCTCGTCATATGACAGAAACCGTTAAGGGCTGGACGTTTGCTGATGGCAATCAATATGTTCTTCCAATTTACTCGAATCCAATGCTGTTTGGATGGAGACTTGATATTTTAAAAGAATTAGGTGTGAATGAACCGCCTAAAACATATAGTGAAATGCTTGATGTTGCGAAGAAGCTTAAGGAAAAATATCCGGAAAAATATGTGTGGGCAAAAGCGGATTTAGCTGACCCAACAGCATGGAAGAGATGGTTTGACTTCTTTATGCTTTATGATGCGGCGTCAGAAGGAAATAACTTTATTGAAGGTAACAATTTTGTGGCTGATGATAAGGCGGGAATAAATGTTTTAACATTTATAGATAATTTACGAAAAGAAGATGCATTATTAGCAAAACAAGTAACAGATCCATTTGAAACGGGCTTAGGAATTTTCACAGACATTGGACCGTGGACATTCACCTACTGGGCTGAGAAATTCCCGGAAATGAAATATGGTGAAACCTTTACACTTGCAGCACCTCCAGTTCCAGATGGTATGTCAACTGAAAATGTAAAAACATTCGCTGATACTAAAGGGTTAGTTATTTATGCATCTGCGACAGATGAACAAAAGAAAGCGGCAATGGAATTTATGAAATGGATTTATTCAGATCCTAAGAATGACCTAGAGTGGTTAGAAAAAACAAGCTTGCCGCCAGCTCGTGATGACTTAGCAACTAATGAAGCATTTACAACGTTCTTTGAAAAAAATCCAGTATTACAGCCGTATGCAGAGGCTGTACCAAATGCCATTCCTTCAATTGACAATGCGAAATACAATGAGTTACAAACATATATCGGACAGCACGCAGTAAACCCAGTTGTTAAGGGGGAGGTAGATCCTGAAAAAGGCTGGAATGAGATGAAAAAGGCCATTGAGGGGGATCTCAAGTAATGAGAACAACTAAGAGTAATGGATTGGGCTGGCTATTTGCCAGTCCATACCTTATCTATGCAATTATTTTCTTTGCCATTCCGCTCGTGTGGTCATTGTATTTATCGGCAACCGATTGGGATTTAATATCACCAGAAATTAATTTTGAGGGCATTTCTAACTACATCAAAGCACTTCAGTCACCAGGAGTTCAAGCTGCTTTCTTTGTAACCTTTAAATTTATGGCAGTATTTGTACCACTGGTTATTGTCTCATCAATCATTGTTGCGGCAATTATTCATGGATTGCCTAAATTTAAAGGTATTTTTTTAATCGGATTTTTCCTTCCGTATTTAGCATCTGGTGTTGTTTCGTCATTAATCGTAAAAGGGCTCCTTTCTTACAATAGTCCGGTTAATGCATTTTTAAGGACAAAGCTCGGACTTGATATCGACTGGTTAGGATCACCGTTCTCAGCGTTATGTGTAGTAGCCGTTATTATCGCTTGGAAGTTTACAGGGTATTATGCCTTAATTTTAACATCAGGCTTTGAAAGTATTAATTCGGAAATTTACGAAGCAGCCGCCATTGATGGTGTTTCACCTTGGCAACGTTTTTGGAAAATTACTCTTCCGTTACTTTATCCAGCGATTTATACCGTTTTGATTTTATCAATAGGTGTGACATTTGGGATTTTCACAGAGGTTTATCAATTAACAGGTGGAGGACCAAATTACGCAACTAATACATGGCAAATGGAAATCTTTACACAAGCGTTTAAAAATCTTCAGGCTGGTTATGCGTCAGCAGTTGCAATTATTGCATCAGTTGTTACGTTTATTTCTATTTTTGTTATTCGAAAATTATTAGAAATGTGGGGGAAACGCAATGGTTGGGTCTAAAAAAAATGGATTACTCCTACGATATATCGTTGCGATTGTCTTACTAATCATCATGGTGTTTCCATATCTCTATATGGTTCTGAATTCTTTTGCGGCGTGGGATCAGGTTGATAAACGGGTGATTCCGACAGAATTTTCGTTACGTTCCTATCAGTGGCTATTTGGTGGTGGTGATGTCGCCATACCAAGACCATGGATACAAGCCTTTTTCAACAGTGTCATCGTTTCAGCAGGATCTACCGTTCTGATGATGGTGACTGGCGTCATGGTAGCGTATGCGTTAGCAAAAATGAACTTTAAAGGTCGAGAAACCGTTAATAATCTTATTTTGTTTCAAATGTTTTTCCCAGCCATCATTTTATTGGTTCCTACGTTTTTAATTGTACAAAATGTAGGTCTATATGATACGTACTGGGCGATGATCATTCCAAAGGCAATGAGCTTATGGGCGGTCTTTATGTACACAAACTTCTTCCGAGCGATTCCGGATACATTTATTGAAGCGGCGAAACTAGATGGGGCGTCTAATCTGCAAATCATGTTTAAGGTCGTCCTGCCGATGTCAAAATCAATCACAGCTGTTATTTTCTTATTCTTGTTCATGGAAAGATGGACAGAGTTATTATGGGATATGCTTGTTGTTCGAAGTGATCAAATGCTTACACTGAACGTTCTATTATCGCAAATGTTTGGTCCATATGGAGGCTATCCAGGCCCAATGTATGCTGCATCAGTGTTGTTAACATTGCCAATTATTATTCTGTTCCTTTTCTTTGCGAAGAAATTCCAAGAGGGAATGCAGTTTACCCTTAAATAAACAGCACGGAGGAAATTATGGAGAAATGGTGGAAAAAAGCCGTTTTTTATGAAGTGTATATGCCGAGCTTTGCTGATGGAAACAAGGATGGTATTGGAGATTTTAAAGGGCTCACAGAGAAGCTAGATTACTTTACGCATCTTGGCATCGATGGTTTGTGGCTGACACCCTTTTACACGTCTCCAAAAGTGGATAACGGCTATGATATCTCTGATTATTATGCGATTGATCCAGACTATGGAACGATGGCTGAATTTGAATTCTTTATTGAACAGGCACATAAACGAGGCATTAAGGTCATTGCAGACCTTGTGTTAAATCATACGTCGTCAGAACATAAATGGTTTAAGGAATCGATTTCAGATCCACATCATCCGAAGCGTGATTGGTATATTTGGAGAGATCCTGTTGAGGGAAACCCACCGAATAACTGGGAATCGTTTTTCGGTGGCTCTGCATGGGAGTTTAATGAAGAGTCAGGACAATATTATTATCATGCATTCGCCAAGGAACAAGTGGATATCAATTGGGCAAACAAAGAAGCGAAGCATGCCATGTTCGAGGTGATGGCCTTTTGGTTAAACAAAGGAATTGATGGATTTCGCCTTGATGTTATTAATTTTCTAAAGGTCAATGATACATTTAAAAACAATCCAGTCGATGAAAACAATCAGCAAACCCATCTTTATGATAAAGACCAAGCTGGGATTTTAGAGCTGATTGAAGAGATCTCAAGCTTTGTTCATCAATTTCCAGACAAGGTTATCGTCGGAGAAGTAGGATCAGAGGAAATTGACGTTCTCTCAACCTATAGCGGGAAAAACAAATTAGACATTGTGTTTAATTTTAATCTCGGAAGTATCCCAACCTTTCATGTGGATACGATTTTTAAACAATTAAGAAAAATGGAAGACGTTCATCACGAAGATCAATTGCCAACCTTATTTTTCAGTAGTCATGATATGCCGCGTCATATTTCTCGATTCGGGGATGAAGGGATCGAGGAGGAACGGGCAAAGCTGCTTGCGACCCTTATGCTAACAGCAAAAGGTGTTCCATTTCTCTATTATGGGGATGAGATTGGTATGCGTGATTTAGTTCATCATGACATCTCCTTAATGAAGGACATTCAAGGAGTAACAGCCTACGACCTAGCGATCGCAGCCGGAAAAAGCAAGGAAGAAGCATTAGTCATGGCCAATGAGAAAAGTCGTGATAAATCGAGATCACCTATGCAATGGGACAACTCAGAATACAGTGGGTTTTCAACAGTGAAGCCATGGATTGCATTTCCGGAAATTCGTGAGGGTATCAATGTGAAAGAGCAGCTAAACCAATTTGATTCGGTTCTTTCTTATTATAAAAAGCTCCTGGAATTAAGGAGAATGCATCCAGCCTTACATCATGGCGAATATGAGTTGTTAGAAAAAAACGGTGACATGATCTATTTTATAAAGTCGGCTAAAGGGGAACGAATGATGGTCTTGATCAATTTTGGTGAGATAGAAGTTCCTTTCCCTTCAGAAGCTCATTCTGTCACTGACATTTTACTAGCAAATAAAAGGAAAAATGTAGACGGAACCATTCAGCCAGGAGAAGCGTTCATTCTATATCTAGAGGGAGATAAAGCATGAGTAAATATATCAAATCAGAAGTGAAAACATGTGCGAACTTATTGCAAGAATTCAAACAGCAGGCACAGCCACGTCATGCTGAAAAGCTACGATTTATAGGAGTTGGAGATAAAGATGTTTACAATATTTCCGCTCCATTTGAAGATGAAGGACAGCTGGTGATTGCTGGAAGAGTAGAGTCACGAGACAGTGAGCATTCTGAGGTCCATTTCTTTGTTGAGCAAAACGGTGAATGGGCACCAAGAGAAGGTGCGCCTGTTTTTAAGCTGCAGGATCCATTTTTTACAAAAATAGCAGGAGAGCTTGTACTAGGTGGAGTCGAAATATTCCCACATCCTACGCTAGAGAATTCATTAAGCTGGCGCACAGTTTTTCTGAAAGGTGATAAGATTGCTAGCTTAACAGAATTTGCGCAGGGTCCAGATGGAATGAAGGATTTACGACTAATTGAACTAAAGGATGGTTCAATCGGAATGTTAACTCGTCCACAAGGTGAAAAAGGTGGCAGAGGAAAGATTGGCTTTAGACGTCTGCCTTCTTTAGAGCAGTTAACGATCGAAGAAATTGAGAAGACACCATTGCTGGAAAATCAATTTATTGATGAAGAATGGGGTGGAGCAAATGAGGCTCACCTTTTAGCAAATGGTTTGATTGGTGTATTAGGTCATATTGCGAATTTTGATGACGAGGGAAATCGTCATTATTACCCAATGGTGTTTGCGATTGACCCGGAGACTGGGGATTGTTCAGACATTAAGTTAATTGCGACACGATCAAATTTCCTTGAGGGTCCGGCAAAACGTCCTGATTTAATCGATGTTGTTTTTAGTGGCGGTTTAGTCCGTAAACAAGACGGTACAGCTGATTTATATGCAGGTATTAGTGATGCAGACGCACAAAAAATCACAATCGAAGATCCATTTTTAGATTATGAAAACTAAGGAGTTAATTATGAATATTTATCGCTATGAACAAAATCCATTACTTACGCCAAACGATGTATCACCATATCATGAAGGCTTTGAAGTGATCGGTGCTTTCAATGCGGGCATCGCGAAATTTCAGGACGAAGTAATTATGCTGCTACGTGTTGCTGAACGACCAATTAGTACGGATCCGAATGTCGTAAAAGCACCTGCTTATAATCCGACAACAAATGAACTGGACATTTATGAATTTCGTAAGGATGATCCAGCGTTTGATCTATCTGATCCACGTGTGATCAAGGAAACATCAAAGCAAAAATGGTCGTATTTAACGTCACTTTCTTACCTGCGTATAGCACGTAGTAAGGATGGCCGTCATTTTACAGTTGATGAAAAACCATTTGTTTATCCATCAAATAGGCACGAAACCTTCGGGATTGAAGACCCGCGAATTACCCAAATCGGTGATATGTACTATATCTACTTTAGTGTCGCGTCACCAATGGGTGTAGGTGAATCAATGGTTTCGACGAAAGATTTTGAAACGGTTACACAGCATGGAATGATTTTTGCCCCTGAAAATAAGGATGTGTTAATTTTTCCTGAAAAAATAAATGGGAAATACTATGCCCTTCATCGTCCAGTGCCAAACAGCAATGGCTCTCCAGAAATTTGGATTGCTGAATCAGACAACTTATTGTACTGGGGAAACCATCAGCACCTCATTGGGTTAAGACCTGGAAAATGGGATGACGGCAGAATCGGCGGCGGTGCCGTACCATTTAAGACAGATAAAGGCTGGTTAGAGCTATATCATGGAGCAAGTCAGGACCACCGTTACTGCATGGGCGCCGTATTATTAGATCTGAACGACCCGACAAAAGTCATTGCCCGTTCAGAACGACCATTAGTAGAACCAGACGCTCCTTATGAGCAAGAAGGCTTTTTCGGTGGTGTTGTCTTTTCATGTGGAGCCCTCGTAGAAGGCGATGTTGTAAAAATGTATTACGGAGTCGCTGATACTTCAATGGCTTGTGCTGAACTAAGTCTTCAGGAAATCCTTGATTCATTAACTTATTTATAAGGATAAGCAGAGGGTGACTCAAAAGGGTCAGGCCCATCCAAAAAAGATCTTCCCTTCAAACAATTGAAGGGGCTGTATCGTGTGTTGGATGGTCTGAACTATTGGTTGAGTCACTCTCTTTTTTTGATGGGTGCCGAAATGACTAATTTCACGAAAACTTGGAAGCATTCATTCTACCAAAAGAGAAAGAGGTGAGTCATTTGAAAATAAATGACGGTTGGAGAATTCATTCGTTTGATGTGGGGGCTGCAAGAGATCTTGAAGTTGCCGCACCAGAATACATTGATTATTTTTGGATGAAAGCAAAGGTTCCTGGGGATGTGCATTCTACCTTGATTGCTCGCCACATTATTGAGGATCCGTTTTTCGGACATAACGATAAAAAATGCCAATGGGTGGAGGAAAAAGTCTGGTGGTATAGAACGTCGTTTCAATTTGACGAGGAGATTGCAAAAGGCGAGCAATATGAGCTAACCTTTGAGGGCCTTGATACATATGCAACGGTTTATTTAAATGGAGTTGAAATCGGTTCAACGGAGAATATGTTTATGGCTCATACTTTTGATGTAACCCGTGAGTTGAATCGAGGGGAGAATGTCCTTGCAGTAAAATTTGATCCCGTTCATGTGCGTGTAAAGGAGAAATTGCAATATTATTGGTCTGGGTTTAGTAAAAAGAGAATTTGGACACGTAAGGCTCAAAGTCACTTTGGCTGGGACTGGGGACCACGATTGGTCGCTGTTGGGATTTGGAAGGATGTTCACCTCAAAAAAAGACGCCATACAAAGCTTGACTCAATTTGTGCCAAAACCGTCCACATCGGGGAAAACGAGGCAACAGTTGAGGTAGATATCGAACTGAAAGGCTATGGAAAGGCGAAGGAGTTTGAAGTCAAGGTTTTCCTTTCAGACGGTAGCGAGCAGCTTGTGGGGAAAGCAACCGTAAATGGGAAAAAAGCAAAAGTGGCCTTACAAATAAACAATCCTAAGCTCTGGTGGACACATGACCTTGGGACACCGCACTTGTATCAATTAACCGTACAGTTACACCTAGATGGAGAAGTAATTGACCGTCGGGAAGAGGAAGTTGGAATACGTACAATTGAGGTTCTTCAAAAGGATGAACAGGGTAATCATTGCTTTACCTTTGTTTTAAATGGTGTAAAGTTGTTTGCAAAGGGAGCGAATTGGATTCCGATTGACAGCTTTATTGGTGCTGCCCCGGATTCACGCTACCGTCACCTCATTAAGATGGCGAAGAATGCCAATATGAACATGCTTCGTGTCTGGGGTGGAGGCATTTATGAAAAAGATGTCTTTTATCAAGAATGTAACCGACTTGGGCTGTTGGTATGGCAAGATTTTATGTTCGCTTGTGCGCTGTATCCTGATTATAATAAAAACTTTATGGATAATGTTAGAGAAGAAATTATCCATGTCGTAAAAAGGTTAAGGAATCATCCTTGTCTTGCGATATGGTGTGGAAATAATGAAAATGATTGGCTCTATGAAGCATTGTTTTCATCTGGTGAAATCACACATCCATTCTATGGGGAAAAGATTTATCATGAATTAATGCCTGAGCTTCTAGAGGAGCTTGATCCGACACGTTTGTTTTGGCCAAGCTCACCATTTGGCGGGAATGATCATAACTCACGTGAGCAAGGTGATAGCCATAACTGGCAAGTATGGCATGGTAATCTGGAGCCTCGTCTTTTCGGACAGCCGCAAGAGGTTGACTATAGTGTTGATGGTGTATCATTTAAACATTTTAAAGAGGATACAACCAAGTTTGCGAGTGAATTTGGTATGCATGCTTCCTCGAATAGATATACGCTAGAATCCAATATTCCTGCCAACCAATTTTTCTGGGGAAGCGAAGAAATGGCCTATCGCAACAAGGATATTCACCATCCAAAAGGAATATTATTAATGGAAGGATATTCAGGTGCTCCGACGAATTTGGCGGAATATATTGATTTTTCGATGCTAACTCAAGCAGAGGGCTTAAAATATGGAATTGAGCATTATCGTCGCAACAAGCCTTCTACAAGTGGAGCACTATTTTGGCAACTAAACGATTGTTGGCCGGGTACAAGCTGGTCTGTCATCGATTATTACCTGCTACCAAAAGCATCTTATCATTATGCGAAAAAGTTCTTTTCACCAATCCTTTTAACGATTGACCATCACCAAGGGGAAAAGCTCGATATTTGGGTCGTGAATGACCGACTTGAGGACTATGAGGATGTAGTAGAGCTAGCAGTCTATGATTTTACTGGTGAAAAAGTACATGCCTTTGAACAATCTGTATCGGTTAAGGCAAATGAAGCGACATGTGTGGCATCGTTCTTCGAAGCGGATGTAATACGTGGAGTTGATCCTTCACAATCTATCATTGTTTTGTCTTCGAAAACCAACCGTACAGAGGATAACTACTATTATTTCCGAGATCACAAAGACCTGAACCTACCAAAGGCTAAATTTTTTGTTCAAGTTGATGAAGAAAAACAAGAAGTGAAAATAGAAACGAATGCTTTTGCACGCATGGTTAAGATTGAGATCGACGTTGAAAAGGCTGTGATAAGTGATAACTTCTTTGATTTACTACCAAACAACACAGTCACAATTACGATCAATCAAGCGGATGGGAA
This sequence comes from Metabacillus sp. KUDC1714, assembly GCF_014217835.1. Lineage (NCBI taxonomy): Bacteria > Bacillati > Bacillota > Bacilli > Caryophanales > Bacillaceae > Metabacillus > Metabacillus elymi. The sequence goes on along the minus strand of NZ_CP055263.1, from coordinate 1,459,433 downwards.
AAGCATTCCGTGGGATACACTTAAAATATCTGCAATAAATAGCTAACTTCCTTTTGTGGAAGAGAGGGGGAGAACAGACATGGATAATAGGGTGAACATCTATCTGATTTCTGGCCCTTGTGGAGTCGGGAAATCAACTGTTTCAAAGGAAGTCGCACGCATGATCGAGCGGAGTGTTTTAATTGAAGGGGATCTACTCAATGAGATGATTGTCCGTGATTCTGAGCTATCTTGGGAAGAACGCCTTGAAATAAATTGGAACAACATTCTCTCCTTAACTAAGAATTTTGTTCAGTATGACTATCATGTCGTCATTGATTATGTCGTTGAAACTGAGATAGAATGGTTTATTCAGCAACTTTCAGATCTGAATGTCCAAATTAAATATGTAGTATTAAGGGCAGATGTGGCCAAATTAAACGAACGTTTGGTTAAAAGAGGAGATCCACACTTAATTGATCGCTCGTTATTCCTGTTGAATCAGTTTGAATCTTCTAGCCTGCACCGGCATTATTTAATAGATGCGTCAGATAGGGAGCCTTATGAGGTTGCGGAGGAGATTGTTTTAACGACGTAGTTTGGGGTGCCTGTCACCACCCGAAGTTTGTCGAATATTTCGCAGTTTTTGCAAGCCCTTTCTATCCTAGGTAGAGGGGCATTTTTCTAGATGGATAAATGAGGTGCTTTAACATGTCTCCTTTTGTTGAAAAAGCAAAGGTGTTAAGGAAGTACAAGATAAATGATGGGCATTTCTTAGGTAGGGGAATGGAAGCTGAGGTTTATTCTTACGGCAAGGATAAAGTGTTTAAATTATATAATCATATGTCCAGTTTTAAGAAGCAGGAACTGTTAAAACGCTTCTATGCATCAATTGATTCTAGTGCTGTCAGTTATGCATTTCCCTATGTGTATGATATGTATAAAGAAGGAGATATCGTCGTAACGATTGAAAAACGAATTCAGGGGGGGAATATGCAACGTCTATTGCCTAAGCTTTCCTTTGACGAAATGACCGCCATAATGGAATCGAGTCTTGATGCACAATTAGAAATGAGGTCTGTAAAACTAAGCCCCAAATTTGAGGGATACCAGTTATTTCATGACGATCCTAATCACGCAGAGGAAAAGAAGGATTGGCATGGATTTTTAAAACAATACCTGTTGAAAAAACAAAATGAGGTTGAGAAGTTTCTTTCAAAGGATGTTGTCAATTACAAAGAAAAATTAACTGTATTGCATACTCTTTTATCATCTGAATATCAAGGTGATTATACATTAATTCATGGAGACTATTATCCTGGGAATCTGCTAATCGATGGGGAAGGTAAAATTACGGGCTTAATCGACTTCGGATTAATGACAATGGTTGGTGATTACCTATTTGATGTTGCTATTGGATGGGTGTTGTTTGATATGTATGATGAATTAAAAGCAAATGTATTGGATAGATACCTTCAGATTATTGTTACGACGCTAGGTGAAGAAGTAAGAGAAAAGCTCTATTTTTATGTCTTGTTATATAGTGTTTTTTCAGCAAATGTCTATTCCAGAGATTGTAATGACGGACATTATCAATGGTGTGTGCGAAACTTAAACAATAGGATATACTGGGAATAATTTGGCGTGCCTGTCACCAGGGGACAAAGGGAGGGGACAAAGGGACAGGAACCATGTCCCTTTTTTAGGTTTGCAGAGGGACAAAAAACCTGTTCCCCCGTCCCACCCTTATAATTTATAAACCCTCGCTTCAAACGGTTTTAAAATTGTCTTTTGGATATCTTTACTTTGGTTACTATTATAATTACTAATTAGTAACTCCTTTGAGTTATAGGTTAAATCTTCCGGTAAGTCAAAGCGTGCTTCTTTATCAGAAAGATTTGTCAGAATCAATATAGTTTCATCTTTCAATGTTCTTGTGTAAGCATAAATTTGCTCATGTTTTGCGAGAAGAATATCATAAGTACCGTATATAAGCGTTGGGTTATCCTTGCGCATTTGAATAAGTTTCTTATAGTAAAAGTAAAGAGAATCTGGGTCGTTTAATGCATTTTCAACATTAATCTGTTTATAGTTTGGATTAAGCTTGAGCCACGGGGTTCCGGTCGTAAATCCTGCATTCCATTCCTGGCTCCACTGCATAGGAGTTCTTGAATTATCACGCCCACGTTTCCAAATAATCTCCATGATTTCATCATGAGTTTTCCCGTTTTCTTTTTCAAGTTCATATAAATTTTTAATAGCAATGTCATTATAGTCTTCAATCGACTCAAACTGAACATTCGTCATCCCGATTTCTTGCCCCTGATAAATAAACGGCGTTCCTTTCATAAGGAGATACATTGTTGCAAGAGCTTTAGCGGATTGATCCCAATAATCCGAATCATTTCCAAAAGTTGAGACAGAACGGGGGACATCATGATTTTCTAGGAATAAAGCATTCCACCCAGAGCCTTCAAGTCCTTTTTGCCAAACAGTAAACGATTCCTTAAAAGCTGGGAGGTTAATTTCATTATCAGCACTTTTTCCCCAAAGTTCAAATGCTCCAAATTGAAACACCATATTAAATTTCCCTTTTTCTTCTCCTATCCACAAATCTGCATCCTCAATAGTGACACCATTCGCTTCACCCACAGTCATAACATCATACTTATCAAGTGTTTCCTGTTTGAATTCTTCCAAGAAAACATGAATACCTTCTTGGTTCATATGAGCGTCAAATGAAGGAACATACCGTTTATTCTCTGGATTTGGCATGTCTAGGAAACCCGGCCGTTTTTTAATATGAGAGATAGCATCAATACGAAAGCCATCAATTCCTTTATCAAGCCACCAATTCACCATCGCATACAACTCTTGACGGACCTTTGGGTTTTCCCAATTTAAATCAGGCTGCCCTGTTGCAAAGATATGCATATAATATTGACCTGTTTTTTCGTCGTATTCCCAAGCTGAACCGCCAAAAATACTTTCCCAGTTGTTAGGTTCTGTAGCATCTTCTTTCGGGTCTGCCCATATGTAGTAATTCCGTTTTGGATTGTCTTTACTGGAACGGGATTCAACAAACCACGGATGTTCATCTGACGTATGGTTGATTACGAGGTCCATAATAATTTTCATTCCCCGTTTATGAGCTTCGTCGAGGAGTAAGTCAAAATCCTCCATGGTTCCAAATTCAGCCATGATGTCTTGATAATCAGAAATATCGTATCCATTATCTTCATTTGGTGATTTGTAAATCGGACAAATCCAAATAACATCAATACCAAGATCTTTAAGATAATTAAGCTTTGAAATAATTCCTTGCAAATCGCCAATCCCATCCCCATTGCTGTCCATAAAACTTCGAGGATAAATTTGATAAACGACTGCTTCTTTCCACCATTTCTTTAGTTCCATTTTCATAACCCTCCAGTATTTTAACCTTTTACCGAACCACTGGTAATTCCTTCAACATAGTATTTTTGCAGATAGATGAATAACAAAGTTATCGGGATAGCAATCAGGACACAGCCTGCTGTAAAAGCCATATATAAATGATCTGCGTTTTCCCTTGTCATCATGGAGAACAGGCCAATGGCAATTGTATATTTTTCTACATTGTCTCCCATGATTACTTTTGCAAAGATGAAATCCATCCAAGGAGCCATGAAAGCCATCAGTGCCGTATACACAATAATTGGTTTCGACAGCGGTAATGTGATCTTCGTGAAAATCTCTGCTTTTGAAGCACCGTCAATCATGGCAGATTCATCAAGTGTTCTTGGAATCGTATCGAAAAACCCTTTTGCAATAAAGAAATTAAGGGCAGCACCTGCAGAATATACCAATATAAGTGCAAACAGGCTTTGAGTCAGGTTGACCGCCTTCAGCAAATAATAAACGGCAATCATGCTCATGAAAGCAGGGAACATTGTAAGAACCAAGGAAACCTTCATCATTGGTTTTCGCATCTTGAACTGCAATCTGGATAATACATAGGCCATCGATACAGTTAAAAAGGTACTCAAAATACACGTAATAACGGAAACAATGAACGTATTTATAAACCATTTAACGAATGGAAAGTTGCTGTTTCCATTGAATAGATAACGATAGTGATCCAGCGTATACTCTTTCGGGATAATATACGGGACAAACATACCACCTTCTCCCCGAAAAGAAGTCAACACAATCCAGATAATTGGAAACACCCAGATAGCAGCCAAGAAAATGAGCAACCCATGAGAAAGGAAATTGCTTATTGTACCTTTTTTCATCCCAGTCCATCCTCCTTCTTAAAAGAATTAGATCGAGTATAAATTAACAAAGAAAACACAGCACTTAATACAAATGTGATAATGCCGATTACAGAAGCGATATTATAATCAGCGGTTTCAATAGTGAGCTTATAGAGCCAGGTAACCAGCAAGTCCGTTTCACCAGCAGAATAATAATTGCTGTTTACTGGGCCACCCTCAGTTAGTAAGTAGATTACGTTAAAGTTGTTGATATTCCCTACAAACTGCTGAATAAGACTTGGAGTCATGACGAATAAGATTTGAGGGAACGTAATACTCTTCAAGATCTGAAGTCCATTCGCTCCGTCGATTTTTGCTGCTTCTATTTGGTCACTTGGCAAATTCATCAATATTCCTGTAGCGACAAGCATCGTGACCGGAATACCGATCCACATATTGATTGTAATAACAGATAATTTTGCTATTAACCCATCGGTTAAAAATGGAATCGGTGCCGAAATTAAGCCGATTTCTTCGAGAAAAACATTTACTGGACCAGAAGCATGCAATAAATTACGCATAATCAATAAAGATACAAATTGCGGTACAGCCATGGTCAGCACAAACAGGGTTCTGAAGACAGCCTTTCCCTTTATCCCTTTTTTATTAATCAAAAGAGCTAACAATACGCCAAAAATAAAGGAGGTAGCTGTTGCCATAAAAGCCCAAGTCAATGTCCATCCAAGCAATGGAAAGAAAGTGCCAGCCATTCTGCCAGTCAAGACATTGGAAAAGTTTGCAAACCCCACCCAATCAAACAAGTTTTTTGGAGGCAAATGATTATGGTCAAAGCTGGTAAAGGCGATACTAATCATGTAAATCAAAGGTACTACTGTAAAGACAATGACACCGATTACCGGTATACTTAATAAGGTAATATGGAACTTATCATCCAATAGTGATTTAACATCATCTTTAAACTTAGGAATTGCCATACCTTTTTTCTCAAGTTCTGAAATATATTTCATACTTTTAAAATGTGCATGATATACGCACATGAACAGGATACATAGGGTAATCGCCATAATTCCATAGATGAGCATGAGCATTGAATTATCGCCCTTCGCCAGGACTTCGATCCCTAATTCCTGATCCATAACCCAGCCCTGCTGAACAGTCCCCAGGGTCAGCAAGCCACCTATCGCACTGAACCCTTGAAGTATCATAAATAAAATGAATCCAATCTCTGCCGATAAAAATAAACTTCCCTTGACAATCTGCCCTTTCGAAAGATGCAGGGCACCCATGATAAAAAAGGATAGATTTCTAATGGCGCTTCCTTCCTTAAAAAAAGTAGAATATTGTTTTAAGGAAGATGAAATTGTAGTAACGATCTCACTCATTATTTACTCCCCCTCTCAATAATAGATCTATAAACGAATATTGGTTCCATACGGTTATTCGCTGTATCGAACCAATATTGAATTCACCTTACTTGGCTGATAAATCTTCTGCCAATTTATCCAGCTTAGTCTTCATATTTTCTTTTTCGATCTTGCCATTGTACGTATCAATGATAAGAGCATCAGCTGGTGGCCAGAATGTAACCATTTCGGGAATTTTTGGCATTACTACAGATTTCTCTGGTTTTGCCATTTGAATAACAGTTGTAGCTTGTTCGTTTGCTTTTACATCAACATTTTCCTGAACTTCCTTGGATGAAGGAGTATATCCTTTTTCTTTAAATGTTTTTTCCTGAATTTCATTACTAGCTAGATAGTTTGCAAGCTTCATTGCTTCAAGCGGATACTTTGTTGTTGCTTTTACTGAATACAACTTAACTCCCAAGAATGCTTTCAACTGGACAGGACCATTGCCAAAATCAGCAGTAGGATAAACGGCAACCCCCATGTTATCACCCAATACTTCTTTCACTTGTTTGTATGACCAAGGTCCACTGATGAGGGAATTTATTTTTCCGCTTTCCAGGGCACTGATGGAATCAGCGTTAACATGGACAACATTCTTGTTATTTTTTAAACTAGCAATCCACTCTAATACTTGAAGTCCTTCTTTAGAGTTAAAAGTAGATCCTTTTAGATCCTCTCCATTATCCCCGTAGAGTTTGACATTGTTAGCTAAGAAAAAAGGTGCTACTACATAATTTGCTCCTGGCTCAGAGAGATTCAACCCAAGCTTCGCCTTTTTTGTGATTCCTTCAAAGGATTTAACGTCGTCTTCAGTTAATTTACTTTTGTCGTAATAAAGAAATAAACTTTCGATTCCATACGGATATCCGTAAAGATCTCCTTGATAAGAAGCTGCCTCTACTGCTGGTTCAATATTGGATTCTTTAATTTCGTCGGAGTATTTTGTATTTTTATAGACTGTTCCGGCCTCTACTAATTGTCCCAACTGATCATGCGGCATACTGAAAACATCTGCTGCTGCATCAGGATCTTTTTTTACAAATTCCTGTGCTTTCCCTGTATCTGATTCAACTACTTCAATTTCGTATTTCTTATCTGAGTTTTCCTTTATAAAGTTATCTACTACCTTTTTGTAATATTCACCTGAATCAGGATCTACCCATACCTTTAAAGTTACTTTCTCATCACTTGGCTTACCACTTGGCGCGCCGCTAGATTCATTTGAACATCCGGCCACAACCATTAGGACGCTGATGCAAACAGTGAATAATAGCATTAATTTTATTTTCATTTTTACTTCCTCCTGTGGTTTAATTTTATTTTCAATATTTATAAAAAAATGATTTATCCCATTAGCTTAAAATAAGTAATGTCGATGTTGATGCACATCAAGTTGCTAGACGGCTGAACCATTCACCTTTGAATTTTCTTCGTTTCTATGATGTCACTACCATTTTTTGTTTCTGAAAATAAAAAACTTGATTTAAAAATTAAATCTTGCAGTTTACGTAACCGGTTACGTAAGTGCGCAAAAAAAAATAATGAACATCTACGTAACCATTTTAAATTATTTCTTACTCACACTCTGTCTCTCAACAATTCTGTGCGGGACAATGCAATTGGTTACTGCTTTGTTTGATTCAATGATCTCGAACATCAAATTTGCAGCCTTTTTTGCCATCTCACTGTGTGAAAGTGAAACTGATGTTAGAGGGGGGTTCAAATATTCACAAAATTTCACATTGTCCATGCCTATAACAGATACCTCTTCAGGAACCTTTATACCTAACTGATAAGCTGCAGATATAACACCCATCCCGATTTCATCATTTTCTGTGAAGATAGCTGTTAAATCAGGAACCTGCTTAAATAATTGTGTCAGACCGGCTGCACCATCTTCGCAAGAAAATCCACCATACACAACATGTTTTTCACTGACCGAAAGCTTGTTGTCCAAAAGGGCAGCTTTGAATCCTTCCACCCTAGGAAGATGATTACCTACAATCCATTCTTCTTTATTGCCGCTTATCATTCCAACCTTTTTATGCCCTTGCTGAATTAAATATTTCGTTGCCATGTAAGCTGCAGCGTAGTCATCTGCTGTAACAGAAGAGACCGGATACTTAGAATCAGTTGACAAAAGGACCATCGGAATTTTCGTTTTTTTAATGTAATCATAATACTCTTTTTTTAAAATTGTACTAGCTAAAATAACACCATCTACTCGTTTTTCATGTAATAACTGAAGATACTTCATCGTTTTCGTACCTTTTGACTCGGTATGACATACGATAACGCTTGAACCTGCTTTGTGAGCAACTGCCTCAATTTCATTTAAAAAGCTCGTAGTTAAGGAGCTTATTAAATCGGGTAACACAATTCCAATAGTTTGTGTTCTCTTATTGGTTAGGCTTCGCGCAACCGCATTTGGATTATACTCTAGCTCTTCCATAACTTTAAGTACGTGCCTCTTTGTTTTTTCAGAGTAACCACCCTGATCGTTCAACACCCTTGAAACTGTTGCTTTTGATACGTTTGCTCTCTTAGCTACATCTAATATTGTAACAGTCATACCATACCTTCTTCCTAAACTAACGAAACCGGTTACGTAAGTAATGCTAACACAAATTGATAACCCTTTCAATATTTAATTTTTAAGATTTTTTTTGGGGGGGACGAAGGGATGGGGTGGGGGGACAAAGGGACAGGAACCATGTCCCTTTTTTAGGTTTGCAGAGGGACAAAAAACCTGTCCCTTTGTCCCGCCTCAACTTAACCCTTTTGCAACTGCGAAGGAAGCATCTGGATCGATTGATTTAATGTGTCGAGCTTGCTTTCGATTCGATTTAGTAAATATAATGTGACGACGATTGGGAAGCCGACATCACTAATCACTGTTAACCATTGTTCCATCTTTTTACACCTCTTTCATTTGAAATTATAGAAAAGGGCCGATAGGAAAAACTTGTCAGCCCTATTCGCAATTATTTATCCAAGAGTAATTTCTGTTACATTACGGTCAATGATTCTTGCGCCTTTTTTTGAAACAAATTCTCCATCCGTTGAAATGAAAATATTTGCTGCTAAGAGTTGATCCATTGCTGTATTTAACGCAATTTGATCAACTGGTTCAACTGGAGAGTCCACACTGATTTTCACTGTTTTCCCTGCAGTGTTTAAAAATTGAAGCTCTAGTGTTTTCGCCATTTTTTCTTTCCCTCCTTTCTTGGATTGAAGGAAAGGAGATCTGAATCACTCCATTTTCCTTCGATAGTAGTTGTGTTTACATGTTTCTGGTGTTACGCATCAATTTGATTTGTGTCGTTACGCTCAACTGATGCTAGTGTTTCTGTTTGTAAGCTTACAATTGCTTGTGCTGCTTGAAGCAATTGGTCAGGTGTTGCTGATGTTTTGACATTGTTGTAGTTTTTACGTTTAGTCACTGCTTTTCCATTCTCATCCACTCCCATATCGAAAACTAGGCTTAATTGAGAATCTAGTAATGTTGCAACTGCCATGCTCTCACCTCCTTTCACTCTTTATATATAGAGAAAGGGGGAGGAGAGTAGCGGGTGGTGTGAAATTTTTTAAGTGCCTGTCACCACCCGAATTTTGTCGAAGGTTGGTAGGTTATTAGTTTTAGTAGGCATGGTAGAATATAGGAGTAACTGAATATTGTGAGGGTGGTTGGTTGTCATGCTTCTTTCCTTAAAGGAAAGGAGGTGATAATTATGGAAACATTTCTTGAACTTTGTCGAGAAGCTTTGAAGGGAGTTGTACGTGAAATTGGTGCATATTTCTTTCGAAAGAACTTTCTAGAAAACAAGAAAACCACCCCGCGCCGTAGGAAGCAAAAGGGTGGTACTCGAAAATCTAATTAATTTTTGACAACCACCACCCTGACGGTAGAGGTTGCAGGGAGAAGGTCAAGTTGACTTCTCTCTTATATTATATGTCAATTATACATGAAAATATTCCGTCTGAGAAGGTGTGTTTTGAGTGCATGCACACTTTCACTACTTGGATTTGATGAAACTTTAAGTGTGATTTCATGTGCCTAAAATGATCACTTATTTTAATGTAATATCTTTCATTTTCACGCGCATGATTAAATTCTTTTCTCCTTTTAGAAAGACTTCTTCTGAAATAATTTCATGGAATTTTAAGTATCTTAAATAATAGTGGATGGTTTTGGCAGTACCATTTTCGATCTTAGGTAGTTGGTTTGCCTCCTCAACTTTATTTAAATTAGTTACAAGCTCAATGTCAAACAACTGCAATTGTTCATTTTGTAAGCATGTTTCAGCATATTGAATAATATCCTCTCTCCGAACTTGGTACATCCGTTTTCCGTACTTTTTACCACCATACAAACCTTCCTTTGCACCGGTAAGTAATTTATTATAATGTGATTTATCATTTTGGTTTGTTATCCGTAGTATACGTAAAACAATTTTATTGGCTTCGGGTACGGTTACATAACCAAGGTCTAAATGATAGTTTTTTGTCATTTCAACCCCCCATTATCTTTTTAATCCCTTATTAGGTTTTATGGTGATTTTTTTATTTTATTCCTCAAAAATGGTGATTTTATCCTATTTAGGTTTCCATTTATCCTCTAAAAGGTAGAGGGTAGATGAATTGTGGTAGAACAGTAGATTAATAGTAACGAATCCTCTAGCAAGTTTCGGAAGAGTGGTGTCATGATTCCACAACCACACTGCATATAATTCTATATTGAGAAAAAATAGAGAAGGGAAGGCAGGTGAGTATAGTGAACTCCAATTATCTTATACATGAAATTGATTTCTACCGTGCGATCATACAGGAAACAAATGACCCTTATTATTGGTATTATTTAGCGGATGCGCAAGTGAGAGCAGGCTACAGGTCAGAAGCACTGCATACAATCTCAAAGGCTTTGTCATTACCAACTCCGTATCCTTCAAAGCAAGCGCTGCTAAATATGCAAGCGTGGCTTCAGTCTCCTTCATATAGAGAAACAAATTCGAATGAGAAAACAATTGTGGCTGCTAAGCAAGGTGATATCGACGGAGATGGGATAATCGACAAGGTGTTTCTTACCGCAAACAAAACACCTGATAGCCCCTTTTGGCAAAATATCACGCTCGTCGTCCAAAATGGGCGAACAAACCAATACATTCAAATTCCATTGAAGGAAAACTCGGGGTACAATCCGACTCTCTTTCTCGGTGATTTTACCGGGAATAAGGTAGATGATATCCAGGTGGTCATTGATACAGGGGGCAGTGCAGGTACAGTTTATACGTATATCTTTTCATTTATGAACGGTGAAATGAGAGAGATTTTTAATTTTGAAAAGTTTAATGAAACGTATCAATATGATGTGAATTATGAGAATGACTATAAAGCGAATGTGATTAGTCGCAACCTGAAAATAAAGTATATTCTTGACCTTACTTACAAGGGAAAGGACTATTTATCTGAAATTTATCATGAAAATGGTCAATTGAAGGAACCGATACAAGGGTGGGTGAATCCTTTATCAGGCTTGTATCCAATTGATTTTAATCGGGATGGGACGTATGAGCTTGATGCCTATCAGCGGATTGCTGGAAGATATAATGCAGACGGTCTTGGATTTGTCGAGACTGTATTGAAGTGGAATGGGCAGGGTTTTGGTGTTGATAGGCAGAATGTTGCTGTTTTTGGTGGAGAGATTTGAGTGCCTGTCACCACCCGAAATTTGTCGAATAGAGAGGGCTGCCATTTGAAAAAGTCAGCTCTCCTTTTTGTATTCTAATAGGGGTACCGCCACATAGCCATCAAGTTAATATTTTTGCAGTACCTCCAGAACGAAATTTTAGACCTTCTTGTAACAAAGAAGTTTTTAATTGGTGTTCACTTACAACAAAGTTTAAAATAAATCTTCTTCATCAATTTTCATGTCTTTATAATTATTCCAGAAAAGGGCCATTATATTAAATAAGCGTTTGCATAAAAACGGACAAGAGCCAAATCCTTGATACATATGGGTTTGGCTCTTTTGTCTACAATCTGAGAGTTAAAACCGGTGATGGTTTTTAGCTCTTTTTGTTATGCGAACGAAATGGTTTTACGATTTTCAAATTTTGGAATCCAGTCACCGTGTGCTTCAATTAAATCATCGCACATCGCAATGATGTCGTCCATTGATAATTCAGCGGCCGTATGAGGATCAAGCATTGCTGCCTGATAGATATGTTCTCTCTTTTTCGTTACCGCTGCTTCAATTGTTAAGAGCTGTGTATTAATATTTGTACGGTTAAGAGCTGCTAACTGTTCTGGAAGATCTCCTACATAGCAAGGAGTTATTCCGCTGCGGTCAGCAACACATGATAGTTCAACAACAGCTTTTTCCGGTAAATTGCTAATTAAGCGTCCTGTATTTAAAATATTGCCACCAAATTTAAATGGAACATTCGTCTCAATCGCTTCAATAATGCGGGAACCATATTCGTGAGAACGAGTATGGGTAAGCTGTGCATTGTTGACCATCTCGTCGCGCATTTTGTCCCAGCGTTCAATTTGCTCTACACAACGACGCGGATACTCATCGAGAGGGATATTGAATTTCTCGATTAATTCTGGATAATTGCGTTTAATGAAGTACGGATGGTACTCGGCATTATGCTCAGATGATTCCGTTACGTAATATCCGAATTTGTCCATTAATTCGAAGCGGACCATATCATCGTGTTTCGTTTGTTGTTTTTCTCTAGCACGGCGTTTAATTTCTGGATATAAATCTTTGCCGTCGCGTTTGATCTCAAGGAGCCAGGCCATATGGTTAATACCGGCGATTTTTTCTTCGACTCCTTCATGATCCATTCCTAAAGCTTTAAACAGGTGTTCACTGCAAGCTTGTACGCTGTGGCATAATCCGACTGTTTTGACATTTGTATAACGCAGCATTGCTCCTGTTAATGTTGCCATCGGATTTGTGTAGTTTAAAAATAGGGCATCCGGACAAACCTCTTCGATATCCTTGGCGAAATCCCACATAACCGGAATGGTACGAAGCGAACGGAAAATTCCGCCAATCCCGATTGTGTCGGCAATTGTTTGGCGAAGGCCGTATTTTTTAGGGATTTCAAAATCTATTACTGTGCTTGGTTTATAGCCACCGACTTGAATGGCATTTATAATGTATTTTGCTCCTCTTAATGCTTCTTTGCGATCAGTATAGGTTTTCACTACTACATTTGCCTGTAAGCTTTGTTTTAAATTGTTCAACATATTTTCGGAATCTTTCAAGCGTTGTTCATTAATATCAAATAATGCGAACTCGAACCCGGCTAATGCCGGAACATACATACAGTCACCAAGAACATTTTTTGCAAAAACTGTACTTCCGGCCCCAATAAACGTGATTTTTGACATGAATTTACCTCCTGTAAAGTGAAACTGGGACTGTCCATCTAATCTTCCAGTAAGTAAAAAAATTGTTTTGGAAACAAAGTGCTGTCCCGTATTCAACTTTGTGTTTTTTGTTGTTATAATAATATTAATTCGCTTTCATAATAACAGCAATGGTAAGTTAGTGCGATTGGAGGGTAAAATATTGTCTTCGACTTATGGAGAGAGACATGTGAAGGATTATGGAACGTGTGGTTTTCGTTTTCAAGATGCGCTTCCTAATGATGTGGCGAACATTTCAGTGATCGGTCGGGAAGAAAAAATGCCCGGTACAATCTATGATTGGCATGGATTAAAGCGGAGAGATGTCGGCACGTATGTGTTTCAATATACTCTGTCAGGATCAGGAGGGCTTGATATAGACGGTAAGAGTTATTCATTGAAGGCGGGGGAAGCATTCATTGTCGAGATCCCCAGTGATCATCGTTATTACTTTCCAAAAGATAGCAAAGGATGGGAGTTTATATTTATTACGTTAGTGGGAAGAGAAGCCGCCGAGTGCTGGCGGTTTATGAAAGAACAGAGTGGCCCAGTCTTGAAAGTACCTCCGGATTCAAAGCTGATTCAGCTTTTGCTGAAAATCTATCAAGACATATATGACCAAAAGATTACAGACGCATATTATGCCTCTGCAAAAGCTTATGAATTTATTATGGAGTGTTACCGTTGCATAAGGAATATTGAAAAAGCAACGAAAGATTTCTCTCTCCAGATTACAAAAGCCTTATCCTTTATCCAAACACATTATCATGAACCGATCACACTCGACGAAATAGCGGCCGTATCTGGTTTCTCAAGATATTACTTTATTAAGCAGTTTCAACACCAACTAAATATGACACCTGTGCAATACCTTACTAAAATCAGGATTCAAAAAGCGGCTGAGCTTCTTCGTTCAACGAGCTCCTCTGTAACAGACATTGCTGCCCGGGTGGGGTATGCAAATGCCAACTATTTCAACAAAGTTTTTCGCAAAGTGGTTGGTGTATCCGCCGGGACGTTTCGTGACAGTAAAGACGTTGTCGGAATTGATCATTTGATCATTGATTAAGCTTATGGCAATATGCATTGCTTGGTAGAAAAGGAGAGTTATGTATAATAAAACACCAGAGTGGCAAGATCATTATACATGCCAAGTTTCGCTAATGGGAGGGGTCTATTACGGTTTAACCTTACAAGGGGTAGTACCACATGCCCATCAAGCTAAGTTAAAACAATACCCTCAAAAATGAAAAAACACTATGCTTATCGTAAGAAGTTTACGAGTAAGGATGGTGTTTTTTATGAATCCTATCATCTCTAGTGAACTGACACTTTTCGAGGGACAAAGGACCTGTCCCTTTGTCCCGTATTAACGCGATTTAATCCTGTTATATCCTCGCTCCCCATATGGCTGCAGGTTTTCTAACCACTTATTCTCAAGTTCTGCCAATGCTTCCTTCTCATTAAAGTATGGTTCATCTTTCTTTTTGAGCACCTCTAATACCTCAATAGTAAACGCGTCTTTCCCAAACTGGTTCCATTCCTCTTGAAGCTCTTTGTTGTAGCTTCCACCTGTTTCAAGAGTGAACTTTACTCCGTTTAACGTTTTTAAGTTTTTTGTGCTTCCGATAAAGATTTTTTGGTTTTTGGTATTTTTAATTTGGTATACACCAGCTTCAATCTTTGTTTCTTCTATATAACGTTGTTTTAATTCCCTTTTACGGTCCATGTTTATTCTACCTACTTTCTCTTCTTATTTTTTTAACCAATATTTGCTCCCATCAGGTTTACGATCTAAAAATCCGTATTCGATTAAATATCTTCTAATCATGACATGATCTTCATAAATCGCCTTTAAGATTTGATTTAATTCTTGTTCCGTATACATATGGTCCGGTTTTAATTGATTTGTGATTTCCCGGAGGATGACAAGTCTTTGCTTTTCCTTTGGTGGAAATTTGTTCAAGCTTTTATTTGTTCCTTCTGGAAAGTATTTGCTGATTATTTTTTCTTGTTCCTCTTGGGTAATGTTATATCGTTCATCCACCATTCTCGCAGTTTTATGAACAGGTAAAAAGGCTGGTGCATACTGATCCTTTTCCTTTAATAATTCCATCATGGCCAAAAAGGACTTTGCTTGTCGTTCTTTCTCCTTTAAGGCAAAACGGTGATGACGAATTGTTGAGGTGCTTCCCAAGCCCAGCTCCTCTTGGACTTCTTTATCACTCTTTCCTTGATAGAAAAGACGAAGGAGACCTTTTTGATGGTCGGTAAGCCCGGTAAGTTTTTTATCCATTCCGAGTAAGGATTCAAATACTGATTGATGGGTCAGCTCAATATGAATTCGCATATATCTTTCCGCTTCGTAAAAGATATTTTCGTGAGGATAAACAATCCCCTTTTCTACTTTCTCGCCACAAAGCAGGCATAAATAAGAATCATTATCTTGAATATATCCTCGTTTTAGTTCCTCCAAAGAAGCATTCCAAAAAATATCCGAGATCTCCATGTTAAAAAACACATCCAATCAAAGTGTATATAAAATTGAACAAACGATTAATTTGTTTGGTTAATAATAAACATATTAGTATAAAGTTTGGTTTGTGTCAATGGAATACCAAACGAATAAGATGAATGTTTGATAATGACTAAACACTAAGCTATAAAGTTTGATTTTTTCTATCACCATTCGGAAGTGTATCGTGGGCTATAAAAATAGTTTTACGTAACTTTTTAAAAAAATTAAATTTACACGCTACTCTAGCCTCTATAAAACCCTATATAGAGGGTGAGGGAGTTTTGTGCTGCTCTATCAACTAGAAATGGATCTAGGGACTGTTGTTGGTCAAAAGAAGCCTGAATTATAGGCCAACAGGTTTTTGCTAGCGCAAAACTACTTACTTTTAAGGTTTTAAAGGAGAGAGTAGACGTGGAAAAGCTAAACTATGAAACAATCCAGAAGTATCAATCATTTAAAACAATAGAAGAAATGGATCAAGCGGTCCGTGGCTTTTTGTATAAGCATAAAGCGGAATTATCTGAAGGGACGATTGCAGTTCTTACTTTTATTTGGAAGCATTCGGTTAAGGTAGTGGGTGTTTCTTTTGCAAAATATGAGTATATTGCTGAGGAAGTAAACCTGAGCAGACGAACGGTAATTCGCGCTGTCAATGTACTGGAAGAGAGAGGGATTATTAAAAAGGTTCCTACCTCTCGTATGAATGGAAAACAAGGTGTGAACCTTCTCGTGATTCAACATTTTGAGCCGATTGATTCTATCATAAATAATAAGTCACCCCAGGATGTCACTCTACCTGACACTGCTAATAAAACAGAGAATAAGCAAAGCTCACTCTGTGAGAAAGAAATAAAACCTACTAACGTAAAGGAGACGCCAAAATCGTCATCACATGATTTGGATTTAAGTTACCTTCCTGAGTCCATTTCAAACGAGTTTGTCGAAGTGACAAAACCCTTCCTGAACACAGTGGAAATTTATAAGCTTTGGCAAAGAGTGTTAATTGTTTATAACAAAATGAAGCTGCAACGCTCCTTAAGTGATGTCATTGATTGTGTCGTTCTCGCCTTTAAACAAACTGTGTTTGCTCAAAAACTCGGGAAAATTCAAAAGACATTTGAAGGTTATTTTTATGGGACTTTGTATGCTAAATTAATTGTGGAGAAACGTCAGGAGAATAAGCATATGTTTTTTGATTTTATAGGGGAAGAGTAATCAGATATACATAATGAACATAAATTTAAGCTTTATCATCAATGGCGTTTTTATTATGCCTTTGTAAATTCAAGAAGAACAGGTAGAATTGATATATACTGATTCCCTTTGGGGAAATACATAGTAAACAAATATACAGGTGTGATTGAATGAAAATCAAAACTTTATTTATAGCTCCATATCCTGCCATGACACATTTAATCGAAGAGTGCCGGCAGGAAGAACAAAAGCTTGATCTCCATATTGAAGTAGGGAATCTTCAGGATGCGATTCCATTAGCGAAAGCTGCGGAGAATCGTGGGTTTGATGTGATTATTAGTCGCGGTGGAACAGCCAAACTAATTGAAAAAGAAGTAAATATTCCTGTGGTAGATGTTCATGTTTCTGGCTATGATATGCTTCGGGTATTAACATTAGCGAATGATTTTCCAGGAAGAAAAGCAATTGTTGGCTTTTCGAATATTACTCTTGGTGCGAAGGCGATTACGGACTTGTTAGATATTCCTATTGAGGTACATACAGTTGATACAGCCCAAGAGGTAGAGACGATTGTGGAACAACTCAAAACAGAGGGCTGTGAGCTTATTATGGGGGATGTTATCACCATAGATGCCGCTTCTAAGCATAATCTTGAAGGTATTCTCATACAGTCGGGGCGTGAAGCAATCTTTGAAGCTTTTCAAAAAGCACGATCAATTTATCGGTTGCATCAAAAGCAGCAAAAGAAAATTACCTTTTTAAAGACCCTTCTTGAGGAATCGGCTTCAGATTTGATTGTGATATCGGCAGAAGGGGAAGTTGTGTATCAAAATTGGACGACCTTTGATTCGTGCCCAAGTCCAATTGTTACCTTAAAGGATCTTGTTCAACAAGGACTACCGAGTCATGGCGTGAATCTAATTGAATCGAGTGAGTTAAGAAAGATAAAACAAAAGGTGATTGAAAAGGTTATAGATGATCAGACTTATTATTTAGTCCAATTTTCAGAGTTTAACCATGAAAGCCAACAACTTGGACTGCATTTTCAAACAATTTCACAGCAGCCAATGCTGATGACCAAAAGTAAAAAAATGCAGAGATGTATGAATGTGATTGATAATAACCTTATATATAATCGGTGGACTCTTATTGGTGCAAGTGGGTCTGGTAAAATGTTGATTTCGCAGTATATTCATTATCTAAAGAATGAGGGAAATGGACTCTTTGCTAGTTCATCAGCCGAAAATGTGCTGAAAATGAATGATATCAACGACCCTGATATTCACACGATCTATATTAATGATGTAGAAGTTTTATCTCCTCAAAATATCGAAAAGCTTGCAGTATTAATTAATAACTGGGCGAGGAGGGGAATAACTGTAATAACTGCGATTCAACAGGAAGATCCTGTGTTTCATTCATTGATGTACGATGATGGAGCGATTCGCGTCACAATTCCTTCTCTATTTGAGCGAAAAGAAGATATTAAGCCTTTGACAACTTATTTTATTGCCTCATTACATGGAGAACTTGGCACTTCCGCCATAAAAATTAAGAATGATGCGATGGAGCTACTTGAGCAATATTCATGGCCTGGAAACGTAGCTGAACTAAAAAACCTACTAAAGGATGCAGTATTAGAGGAAAAGGGGTATGTCATTGGAAAAGAATTGATTTCCGAGCTTCTTGGTGAGAAGCAGGGAAAAACAGCTTCCTTCGACAATGAATTTTTAACGGGCACATTAGATGAAATTGAAAAGAGGATAATCCTTAAAATCATGGAAGAAGAAAACCATAATCAAACAAAAGTGGCCGAGCGGTTAGGCATTAATCGTTCAACACTATGGCGCAAGCTGAAACAATAATGTTCAGCTTGTTTTTTTATGGGAATAATAAAATTCATGTACATTTAATAACTGTTTAAAATTGCAACGTTTTTAATTTAATGTGTTGCATTTTTATTTGTAAGCCATTACAATAACACTTGTAAACGATTTCTTAATAGTTTAAGTGTTTAATATTGAAACAACAAATAAAGGAGTGTTATGATAATGAAGATAAAAGCAACGTTAGATCGAATTCCTGGCGGTATGATGGTTGTACCGTTGTTAATTGCAGCAGTGATTAATACATTCTTTCCAGACTTACTACGAATCGGAAACTTTACCCAGGCTTTATTTGTAGATGGTGCTGGAACGTTAATCTCTCTTTTCCTTTTATGTACAGGAGCACAAATCAATGTAAAATCATTTGGTGTTTCAGTTGGTAAAGGTGCTACCCTTTTAGCAACAAAATGGGCTGTAGGGGCAATCTTTGGATTGATTGCTTATATGCTTGCAGGAGACAACGGCTTATGGTTAGGCTTAGCTCCAATTGCAGTTATTGCAGCAATGACAAATAGTAATGGTGGCTTATTCGTTGCCCTTGTTGGTCAGTATGGAAGCAAAGAAGACCGTGCGGCATATTCCCTTTTAGCGCTTAATGATGGTCCTTTCCTAACAATGGTAGCGTTATCGATTTTTGGGGCAATGGGCTTTGTTGATGGGATGTTCTCATTTACATCATTCATTTCTGTTTTACTTCCAATTGTTGTTGGTATGGTGTTAGGTAACTTGGATGAAGACATGCGTACGTTCTTGGACAAAGGAAGCTCGATGTTAATACCATTCTTTGCCTTTGCGCTTGGTATGGGAATTGACTTTGCAGCAATTCTTGAAGGTGGTTTATCAGGTATTATTCTTGGTATCTTAACAGTATTTGTCACAGGGTCTGCAGGTTATTTTGTCTTTAAAGCATTAAAATGGAATCCGATTGTGGGAGCAGCAGAAGGATCAACAGCAGGGAATGCTGTAGCAACACCAGCTGCGATTGCTGCAGCAAATGCAAGTTTTGCGTCTGTTGTTGATATTGCAACGGTTCAAGTTGCTGCATCTACAGTAACAACAGCAATTCTTCTCCCGATATATGTAGGCTTTTTGGTCAAACGATTAGAGAAAAAAGGCTACAATTTTGAACAAGGAAATTCAGAGAAAGCAAACATCTAAGGGTGTGATCATAATGAAAAATAATATTGGTATTGTATCTGATGATTTAACTGGTGCAAATGACTCAGGTGTACAATTAGCGAAAAAGCATCTTTCATCAACGGTTGTGTTTGACTTTAACAAAACAAATGTGACAGTAAAACCTGATGTGTTAATTGTTGATACAGACAGCAGGGCAAAACCGGTAAATGAAGCATATGAAGCAGCCTACCAAGCTGCTTCCTTTCTTAAGAAGGAAGGGTATCAACATCTTTATAAAAAAGTTGATTCTACATTAAGAGGGAATATTGCAGCAGAATTATCTGCACTTGAAAAGGTCTTTCAACCAGAGATTATTGTTATTGCACCTGCCTATCCGAAAATGAATCGCCAAACGATCAAAGGCCATCATTACGTGAATGGAGTGTTAATCACTGATACTGAGTTCTCGAAGGATCCCAAAACGCCTGTAACAGAATCCTATATTCCGGATTTACTTAAGAAATATCAGGATAGGGGAATTGCGTTAATCGATAAGGCTACATTAGCTAAATCAGTAGTAGAAGTGATTCAAGCAATTAATACCTTTCTTGAAAAAGGGATTAAATGGTTTGTGTGTGATGGGGAAACAGAGGCTGATTTGCAAAAGGTGACAGAAATTTTTTCTGAAATGAATAAACGAACAATCTGGACAGGGTCTGCAGGTTTAATTGAGTATTTACCAGATTCCTTACAGCTAACACCATCAAATGAAGGAAACAAACTAGATTTAACGATTGATAAAACCTTGGTTGTGTCAGGGAGCTTATCACAAGTAACAAAGCAGCAGCTTGTAAAGGTTGAGGAACTATCGAAATCATTTTTTCTAGAAGTAGATCCGGTAGAATTAGTGAAGCAAACGTTTCATCCTAAAAGATATGTAGAACAATTAACCAAAAATCTTCATCACGATTATTTTGTTCTTTATGTCGAGGCTTCTGAGGAAAACCGTGTTGCTGCTAAGATAGCTGGAGAAGAGCTTGGCTTAACGGTAACAGAAGTAAGTGAAGCTATTTCACAAGGTTTAGGGAAGATTGCAAAAAGTTTATTACAAGACAATTCCTCCATTCAAGGACTAGTGTTAACAGGTGGAGATACGGCTAAGGCTGTATGCTCTGCGCTTGAAATTTCAGAAATGGAGCTGTATTCAGAGGTTGAACCAGGGCTTCCATTTGGTAGGGTAAGTAGTGAAGAGCAAAGCTATTGGGCAGTCACAAAAGCTGGTGGATTTGGACATGAACAATCATTAGTCAATGTTGTAGAATTTATGGCAAACAAGAGAAGGGTGAGAGCATGAATCAACAAAAACCAATCGTTGGAATCACAATGGGAGACGCTGCAGGTGTTGGCCCGGAAATCATCTTGAAAAGTTTAGCAAAAGAAGAAATGTATGAAATCAGTCGTCCGCTTGTCATCGGTGACAGCAAAATCTTAGAACGAGCGAAATCTTTTGTAAACAGTGAGTTAAAGATTGAGTCTGTTAATGCTGAAAACTTAGAAAATCTAGCCTATGAATACGGAACGGTCTACTGCTTAGATTTAAATCTTTTATCTGAAGAGCTGAAAGTAGGTCAAGTATCAAAAGAGGCTGGACATGCTGCATTTAAATATTTAGAAACAGCTATTGAACTCGCAAAGCAACAGAAAATTAGTGCGATCTGTACAGCTCCATTAAATAAGGAAGCCTTGCACAAAGGTGGACATAAATATCCGGGTCACACAGAAATCCTTGCTGACCTAACGGGAACACAAGATTTCTCAATGATGCTTTCCGCACCAAACTTAAAGGTTATTCATGTGACAACACATGTTGGAATTCTTGATGCAGTCAAATTGATTAACCCTGAACGTGTCTATCATGTGATCAAGCTTGCACATGACACACTCCAAAAAGCAGGAATCAACGCACCTAAAATTGCCGTTTGTGGTATTAATCCACATGCAGGTGAAAATGGATTATTCGGATATGGAGAAGAAGAGGAAAAAGTCATTCCTGGTGTTGAAAAGGCACAAGGTGAAGGCATTGATGTTGTAGGTCCACTACCAGCTGACACATTATTCTTCCGCACGGTTCGTGGTGACTTCGATATCGTTGTGGCAATGTACCACGATCAAGGACATGGTCCGGTTAAGGTTTTAGGCTTAGATGCAGGAGTTAATATTACAGTCGGTTTACCAATTATTCGTACAAGTGTTGATCACGGTACAGCATTTGATATTGCTGGCAAAGGAATCGCTGATGAGAAAAGTTTAATGGAAGCAATGCGTCAAGCGGTTGAATTGGCGCCGAAGAAGTAGTACCTGTCATATTTAAAGTATTGAAATAGGCACTGATAGTAAAGGGAGAAGAGTATAAGTACTTTTCTCTCTTTTTTGCTATACATTTGTTTTAGTAAAGGCTATTTTCTAAGAGATTTTTGCTTTTTTAACAAATACTATTTGGTTGATTGGAACGGATTGCGAGACTCCTGCGGGAGAAGCGGGACAGGTGAGACTCATGCAGGCGTTTACGCCGAGGAGGCTCACCCCGCCCGCCCCGCGGAAAGCGAGCAACTGGTGCGGAAATCAACCACATCGTATACTTGGTAAAAAGCAACAAAGTTTGGCGAGTCAGCCTTAGTAAAAGAAAGTTATAAAATTAGCCCCTTTTAATAATCTCCAGAAAATTATGATATACTACCCAAAAAGGAGGGATTTTCCATGATTAGTGAAAAACTAGTAAATGGCTTAATTAAACAGATGAATTATGAATTTTATTCTGCACATGCGTATTTAGGAATGGCTGCTCATTGTTCTGCAGAAAGCTTAGATGGCTTTGCGAACTTTTTTCTTGTACAAGCTGAAGAGGAACGTTTTCATGCGATGAAGTTTTATAACTTTATTAATGATATGGGAGAGCGAGCAGTGGTAGAGGGTTTCCCTGCACCAAATAATGATTTTACTTCGATTTTAGATGTATTTGAAAAGGGCTTACAGCATGAGAAAGAGGTTACTCGTCGCATTTATGAGCTTGCTGACATTGCGTTAGATGAGCGTGAGCATGCGACGATGACCTTTTTGAATTGGTTTATTGAAGAACAGGTTGAAGAAGAAGCTACTTTTGATAGTCTTATTCAGAAATTGAAGCGAATTGATACTGATAGTAATGCGTTCTTTATGCTTGATAGTGAGCTTGGGAAACGGACGTTTGTTCCTGACGGAGAGTAGTCGCTAGGGGTCACAACTTCGACAGCTTGTCGGTGTTCGTTAATTTAAGAGAAATTCACCACCACCAGCTGATCATCATCAGGTGGTGGTGGATTTCTTAGAATTTAAATTCATATCTTTACGACTCTTCGACAATCCTCTCAGATACCCAACCTTCTTTTCCAGCGTCTGTTTCAACCTTAAGCCATGTGATCCCTTTATCATCCGTTTGTTCCTCGTCAAGGTATGTGACGGTTTCGCCTTCCTTTATGTCAGCGACAATTTTACCGTTGAGGGATGGGGTTTGGCGGATGTTGCCGCCTTCTGGATAATCTGCTTTTAGTGTCAGCTTTGTAGGACTGACAGATTGCACTGTTGTTTGAATCTTCCCTTGGAGCTGGTCAAGATTAAATCCAAGTGATTTTTGGACCTTTTCTTCTGTTGCCCATGTTTCAAATTTATACCATGTTTTTGAGTAGGCTTGACTCGGGTTATTCATCACTGCGATTGGTAAAAGGATGGCCAGAGTCATTGCAGCTACTCTGAAGGTTTTTTTCAGACGTGCTTTATTTCTTGTTCGTTTTTGGGAAAGACCTTGTGTTTTGTTTAATCCCTTTAAAAGAAGAGCACAAGTATCCTCTAGTATATCAACCCATGTTGGGATCAGGTGGTTACCTGCATGTCTCCGTTTTGTTAAGGAGCGACTAATCCCCACCATCAAAGGATAGGAGAGTAGCTCAATTGCTTTTTTCAGAAGGATGCTTCCCCATACTATCAGTTTCGGGAGGAGACGTAATAGGATGGGTCTTGATAGAATGATAACCAAATAGGTTATGA
This sequence comes from Metabacillus sp. KUDC1714, assembly GCF_014217835.1. Classification (NCBI taxonomy): domain Bacteria; kingdom Bacillati; phylum Bacillota; class Bacilli; order Caryophanales; family Bacillaceae; genus Metabacillus; species Metabacillus elymi. Next base: position 1,435,567 of record NZ_CP055263.1, on the reverse strand, counting down.
TCGCAAGTCTTAACCAAACTGGCAATAAAGACAGTGGGACCCAAAGCCAAAATACTTGATTTATAATGGTTTCCACATTATTTACTCTCCTTTAGTTGATTGATAGATATTTCTTAAGTAAGCTAGCGGGTCATCCATGCTGCTTTCGTTCGAAGTAGGGTACTGTCCACTAAATGATTCGTGTGGGAAATAGGCTCTAATTTTCATGATTTGCTCGTTTGCCTCAACCGCATCCACTGTTGGATCTAGTAATAGTTTTCGGACTTGATCTTGAACCTCAAGTCGGAAATGTTCTTCGTTGTATAAGCGATTTTTCACAATTTCTAAAGCATCTTTGTTTTCTTCAGCTATTAAGACGGCTTCAAGAAGGTTTCCAGATTCAATTGCTTCCTGGATGCTTTTCGCTAGTATGCTGGCTTTTTTAAGTCTTTTTTCACGGCGGTATTCATCTAGTTCATCCTCTTGATCGATCACTCTGAATCTCTTGTCATGCTCCTGGTCATCTTCACTTTGTTTAACAAGAACATTGATATCTGTGACAGCAACTCCAACTTGCTTTAACCCTGCGACCATTGAGGAGTGTTCATGAAGATCCTCGATATGACGTTTTACACGCTTCGCTTCAGATACTGGATAGTCACTTGTGATTTCTTCTAGCCAATAAGGAAGCTTCTTTTGGATATAGGTGACAATTTCTCCTGCACCTTGCTGAATAAGTGAGATTGGGTCAACAACTTTGTAATCAATCGACAGGTCGACTAGGAAATGACGTCCACGATCCTGTGAAGGAACCTCATTTTCATAATGGAAATTTAAGGTTGTCATGTTGACACTATAAACTTTCGTGTATTTTCCTGCCCGAAGATCACTGCGTGTGATCCGATCCCCATTTTTTACCACTAAAAAATGATTTTCTTCATTTGTATAAACAAAGGCCTGTGTCATCGAGGAAGCTGGCGGCTTTTCGAAAAAACTAAATTTGACTGGTTGAACATCGATTAAATTCATATGGTTTTCCTCCTGTTTTTTCAATCTTTATATAGATAATTCGGTAAATGATTAATTATATGGTGTTGGCATCTGGTTTCAAGCAAGCTAAGCACAAGCAGAGTTAGTTTGTTAGGTTTATCAAATGCTACTGAGTGCAATGTGATTATAGTAATCTCCTAATCTTACTATGTAATCTCGACTCGTTTAGAAGGCTTTATTTAGCTGTTAGTGTGTGAGTAGGTCTGTAGTTTCGTACAGCACACTTCAAGAGAAAGGGATGAGGTACATAAGTTGATTCCTCGCTCAAGAAAATGTTCAGTAATAAGCTGTTCATAAGTAGGTGCTAATTGTGTTAAACAAAGAATCGAATCAGCTACATTTTTTTGAATAACGAGCAGAGCTTATCATGATCTAAACTAAACCAAGCCATAAATATATATGAAAAGAAGCGTCAATTATGTGTATTGCTTGGCATTTTTCTTAAATGTTGAGCGAATGAATGGTTTGTAAACTCTATGGTGAAGTTAAAAACAGGGCGATCTTAGGTTAATATAATTAAACATTATACAAAAAAAGACGCTTATTTCCCAGGAATTAATCGATTATTGTCTTTTTTTGGAGGGAAGAGGACATAATTTACACATAGTACATTTTAGCTTTTAAGTCTGAAAAAACACAATAATTTTAATAATGGATCTATTCTATATTCGGTGGCTTTTACATGATGAACTTGTTATAATTCAGCCTATTATAAGTAAGGAGAATTATTATATGTTTAAGAAAACTGAACTAATCTTTATTAGTTTTATGTTATTTTCGATGTTTTTTGGAGCAGGGAATTTGATTTTTCCTGCCTTTTTAGGAAGATCAGCTGGGGTAGAGGTTTGGCTATCATTGGCTGGCTTCATTATTACGGCTGTGGGGCTGCCGATTCTCGGGGTCATCACTGTTGCGAAGGCAGGTAGCTTTCATAACTTAGCGACACGTGTTCATCCATTATTCGCGCTCATCTTTCCTTTATTAATTTACGTTTCGATCGGACCAGGTCTTGCGATTCCGCGTGCTGGAACGATAGCGTTTGAGATGGGCTTAAAGCCGTTTTTACCACAGACTTTGATGGACAAGCCTTCCATGCTACTGGGGTACACGGTTGTTTTCTTTGCCCTTACGCTATGGCTTAGTCTTAACCCGTCAAAGCTAGTTGATCGTTTTGGGAAGTTGTTAACGCCATTGCTGTTACTGATGATTGTCGTGATCTTTACGAAAAGTATGATCACACCAATTGGATCTTTTTCCTCCCCTTCAGAGACATATAAGGAAACTCCATTTTTTCAAGGGTTTTTAGATGGGTATTTAACGATGGATGCATTAGCAGCTCTTGTGTTTGGCATTGTAGTTGCGAATACGATCAGGGCAAAGGGTGTACAAGATCCAAAGCAACTCTCTAAATATATGAGCTTTGCAGGAATTGGGGCAGGAATTTTGCTGGCTTCGATATATGGAATTTTAAGCTACCTTGGTGCTTCAAGTGCATCGCTTGGGCAGCCTGAAAATGGTGCACAGGTATTAACGATTGTCATGAATGAGTTATTTGGGCAAACTGGTATTTTGATGCTCGGATTGCTATTCACGCTTGCGTGTCTTTGTGTGTGTATTGGGTTAATTATTTCATGTAGCCAATACTTCTCAGAAACCTTGTCCTTTATAAGTTATAAAGGCTGGGCTGTTGTGCTAGCGATTGTCAGTATGATTGTCGCGAATATGGGTCTAACGCAAATCCTGTCTGTTTCAGTTCCGATTTTAGGAGCGATTTATCCTGTTGCTGTTGTTTTGATTACTTTAGGATTAATAAACAACTATATATCAACCCGTGTTTATTTCTTTGCAACATTGTTTACCGGGGTGTTTAGTTTAGTAGAGACTGTTAATTATACGTTTTTAGGAAATTCACTGGATTCTCTTTTAGGAGTAGTTCCTCTTTATGATGTAGGAGTTGGTTGGGTGCTGCCGGCGGTTGTTGGGGGATTGGTTGGTTTAGTGGTGCCTGTCACCACCCGGAAATTGTCGAATGTTTAGAGGTGCCTGTCACCACCCGAATATTGTCGAACAAAGATATTTGACTTTTATCATTGTATGCTATATTCTAAACTAAAAAACAGGAACGTTTGTTCTGTGTGAGGGAGAATAATGGCTACAATGAAAAATTATATTATAGGGCAAGTGTGGTAAAAGAATGGGAAGAAAGAAACGAGTTTGGATACCTCATTACTTTTACCACATTGTTTGCCGTGGAAACCGTCGTGACCCTTTATTTATGGATAATGGCGATTTCCTTACCTTTTTATATATCCTCAGAAAGATCCACGAAAAATACTCTTTTGAACTAGCCTCTTACTGTTTAATGACGAACCACTTTCATTTACAACTCAGATCAACAGAACAATCCATTTCCAAGATAATGGCTCTTATTAATAAAAGATACGCAAACTATTTTAATACTCGCTACAATCTAACAGGACATTTATTTGAGAAAAGATTTTTCGATAAGGTGATTCTTTCTACAAGTGGAATGTTGGAGGTAAGTCGATACATTCATTTGAATCCTGTAAAAGCCAACATAGTAGAAAAGCCAGAGGATTATCGATGGGGGAGTTATCTGTATTTTATGGGGAAGGGGAAGATAGAGCAGCAATATTTTAATCCTTCGATTTTATTGGATGAATTTGAGGGGGAGGTTGATGAAAGAGTGAGGAAGTATTGTGAGTATGTAGGCGGCGGTGCCTGTCACCACCCGAAATATGTCGAAAAAGAGCTTAACCCTTGAAAATAAATGGATTAAGCCTCAACAACATTATACCGCTTTTCTACGAATATAAACTAGCCCACTAGCAAAGAAAATCACGAACCCGCCAATAATTGCAAAGATAATCGATTCGAACGAGACAAAGAATCCGCCCCAAGGACCATCTCCTTTTGGGATCATCGTTAAAAACGGCTGAACCCAAGGGTAGTAAGGGGCATATGTTTCAGAGTTCGCGACTAATATGTTTGGTAAGGTAAAGACGACGTTCAATGCAAGTGGTGCGGCAAAGCTTGACCATGCCATTGATACTAACAGCATAATTGAAGCTAGTGGTAGGGTTGCAATCCAGCCGCCGACTAAGCTTTTGAACATAACGAGAGTAGGAAAGGGATCTGAGAATCCTTTTATAAGTCCTACTGAAATCCAGCACAACATAAACAGAATTTGGTTTAAGGCGATTAATGACATCACGAGTGAAAACTTAGAAACATACACTTGAGTTCTTTTGACAGGTAAACTTAAGAGCTGTTTCCAGCCTCCGTCCTTGTGTTCATATCGGCAAATAAAGCTTGTAAAAACACCGATAATTAGCGGTAAGAAAAGAATCGTATGAACAGGTGTCATCATGAGTAAGGTTGTTGTCCATTCATTGATAGTTCCTTCCATTGTCTCTGTTGTTGCTAAACCAACTGCAAAGGCAAGTAAAGGGCTAACGAATAACAGGAGCCAAATATTTGTTTTTCTCATTTTTAAGATTTCAGATTGTACAAGGTGCCAAAACATTATTTCACATCCCTTTTTTGGAAGTCGATCATACCGATTAACAGGATGATAACCCCAACGATTATTCCGACGGTTACAAACCAAATAGGCTCCTTGTCCCCATATAGCAATGGCCATTTCCAGATGACCCAATCTGGTGCATAATAGGCGAATAACGTCACAACTGCACCGAAAATCCCAACCGTTAGTGGGATGGCTTGATTATCTAGGGTAATTGACAGCCATATATGAATCGCTAATAATGGCAGACCTGCCAATAGCGGGTAAAAGCTATTTTTTAAGATGGCTACAAATGGAATAGGTGATTCAGCAAATCCCAGCCCTATCCCTAAAAGGCAAGTTCCTATGAATAATAGGAGACAAGAGAGTAAGAGCAACATAAATGTGACGATAAACTTTGAAGAAAAAACGACACGTCTTTTAACAGGTAAGCTTAGAAGCTGCTTCCATGAGCTTTGTTGATGCTCGATTGTGGCAATTTGTGAGGCTAGAATCGTTATCCCTAGTAACAAAGCAGGGGCTACAAACATATTTACATTTTGAATGAGGTCCTGCCAGAGATTCTCTCTACCTTCAACTAAATATTCGTAGCGGACACCATAGTTCACCATTTGCAGCGCGATCACGCCAAATGGTCCGAGAAAAACAAGGAACCAAAACCACTTCCGTTTAATTTTTAGTAAATCAGCTTGCAGAACCGCCAGCATGTTGGGCTCCTCCTTCACTTGTTAGGTCTAGGAAGATTTCCTCAAGTGATTTCCGCTTTTCTTCCACTCGGTAAACAGCAAGACCGCCATTGACTAAAATCGTAATGATCGTTGCTACCTTTTCATCCGCCATATCCTCACAAATGACATAGTCATTTTCAACGTCCACTAAAAAGCCTTTTGCTAAAAGCAGTGCTTTTGCCTTTTTTGCATCCTTCACTTTTATCATAATTTGTGCCATTGCTTTATTACGTAGCATCTCGATTGAATCTTGAAAGATCATTTGTCCTTTTGAAATGATGCCAACCTGTGTAGCCATTTGATCAATTTCACTTAATAGGTGGCTAGAAATCAATATCGTAATTCCATATTGCTCGGGCATATTCTTAATAAGATCACGAATTTCATGAATACCAGAAGGATCAAGTCCATTTGTTGGTTCATCTAAAATTAATAGCTCTGGTCTACCTAATATAGCTGCAGCGATTCCGAGGCGCTGCTTCATACCAAGGGAATAGCCCTTAACAGCTCGGTCTGCATCCTTGGTTAACCGAACGATTGAAAGCACCTCGTCAATTCTACTTTTGCTCACTTGTAAGATTTTTCGTAATGCTTCTAAATTTTCTCTTGCGGTTAAATGTCCATAATAGGAAGGGGACTCTACTAATGATCCAATTTTCTTAAGTGCCTTCAGATGATTATGCTTCACATCTTCACCAAACAATTCAATTTTTCCGCTTGTTGGCTTCATTAACCCAAGCAACATTCGAATTGTTGTTGTTTTACCTGCCCCATTTGGTCCAAGAAATCCGTAAATTTCTCCCTTTTTAATTGTAAGATTAATATCATCTACGACTGTTTTTCCTTTGAACTTTCTTGTTAAATCCGTTGTTTTTATCATCATTTCATTCATTATTTATCACCTCATGTATAGCTTAGAGGGTTAGAGTTAAAATTGAGTTGTTGTTTTGTTTAAATTTTGTTTAAAAAATTGGGTGGGATTTGGTAATTGAGGATATTCGTAAGTTATGAAGGAGGAATGTGATTTTTTATTAAAAATCGAACTAACGTTCTGTTTTGGGCTAGTACAACGGATTGAGAGATGATAATATATAGGTAGCAACTACATATGCAGGTGGGCGGTTAGCCACTTCCTTGAAGAAAGGAGGTGGTAAAATGGTGACGTATGAAGTATTGAATATGCTATTTCAATTCGGTATCTTTCTTGCAACTACTCTAGCAGCATTTGTTGCTATAATTGCACTTGTCACCAATAGAAAAAAGAAGTAACCGCCTAACCTCACGCCAAGTTTAGGTAGTTACTTCTTTTTTAAACACATCGAAACAGACTGCCGCTCATTTGCGGCATGTAGTGCGCTGATCTGATCAGGTGGATCCTTCGCCTGATCTTTTTTATCTTAACTAAATTATAAGTAATTCATACATAATTATCAAGAGGGAGAGTGGATTTGCACAGGTAGAAACAAACACTAAAAACCTGAAACTTTCCCCTTCCTTATTCGTAATACTAAGATAGAACAAATTAGTTAAAATAAAGCCGAGGTGGATTCATGAGTTTTTTTAGTAAATTATTTGGCAAGAAAGTGAACACCCCTAAACCAGTAGTAGAACGGAATATGTTCAATCTGCAGCTCGATGACATTGTCACATATGATTTAGAGGATTATAAGGTTGTCGGAAAAATTAGTTATGATGACCATGGCTTCAAATGGCATGCTTATCAGCTTGAAGGGGTTTCTAGAACCATTTGGTTAAGTGTCGAAATGGATGATGAGCTTTATCTTGGAATTTATGAAAAAATAAAAATGAAGCTTCAAGAACCAATTCCTAAAAAACTTGAATATGACGGAACAGTGTATTACTTAGATGAATCAGGTTCTGCAAAAGTAACAGGAATTGGTCGAAATCAAAACATAAACGGTATGATTTGCGGGTACTATGACTATTGTGATGAAGAGGAAGAAAAATTCCTATCTGTTGAAATATGGGGCAGTGAAATTGAAGTAAGTGCAGGTTATGAAATTGAACAATATGAATTAAAAATAATCGCGAGTAAATAGGAGGAAAATTTGATGTTTAAATTATTTAAACGAGTAAAAACGGTTGTTGATTCTGAATTAAATGCGTTATTGGATAAGGCGGAAGATCCAGTAAAAATGCTTGAGCAATTTATGAGAGATATGGAATCAGATATTCGTGATGCGGAAACAGCAGTCGCGAAACAAATTGCCAATGAAAAAATGCTGCAAAAGAAATATGAGGACGCAACAAAAATGGTCGAAAAGCGTGATGAACAAGCAATCAAGGCAATTGAAGCAGGAAATGATGACCTTGCTAGACGTGCCTTAGAGGATAAAAAGATTCACAGTCAAACAGCTGACACATTAAAGGAGTCTTATGATCGTGCTAAGCTTGACTCAGATTCGGTAAGAAAGAAATTAGATGAAATGAAAGCTGAATACTACCAAATGAAATTGAAAAAAGATTCGTTAAAGGCTCGTGCAGAATCCGCGAAAACAAGAACAAAAATGAATCGCACCTTGTCTGGAATTGGCAGTGATGATTCAAAAAGAGGCTTTGAACGAATGGAGGAAAAAGTCCTTCAATATGAAGCAGAGGCTGAAACTAGTGAAGATATGAGATCCTCAAATAGAAGCTTAGATGACGACTTTGCGGCATTAGAAAAAAATGATGTTGATGATGAACTAGCAGCATTAAAAAGAAAATTAGGAAAAGAATAGGCAAAAAGTGAATGGGACTTCCAAGGGCTATTCCTATAGAACGGTTTTTGGATGTCCTCATTAATAGATTGTCGTGAAAGAAGGTGAGGTAATGAAAAAACCACTTCTTTTTGTTATGCTGTCTTTTATTCTCCTGTTGTCAGCTTGTGGGAGTGGAGGCCAGGGCTCAACAAGTGGGTCAATTTTTAAAGATGGAATTGCTGAATTTATTAGTACGAATTATATCTTTCAAGATGCTGTGAAGAGTCAAGCGAGGTCTGAAGACATTTCGGAAATTTATCTTGCTGAAGATAAATCCATCGATGAGGTTGCTAAGGAATTACAAGCGCATGAAAAGCCAAAAGAAGTCAGTGAGAAAAAAGACAACAAACAGGTACTCATCTATCAGGATTCGTTCGTAATCTTAACAAATGATGAAAATAACTCCCAAAATACAATGGTTGAAATTGCTACACACAACTTTGTACGTGACAATTACAATCCAGACTTTTTTGACGGGTTATTTGTCCTTTGGCTTCTAGATGATATATTAGATGTCGATGATTGGGGAAAGAAACAACGAAATAAGTGTACATCAAACAATGAAGATTGTTACCGAGGCTATGGTACATCTGGTGGATACTATAAAGGTTCAGGCACTTCTTCGACTGTCAGAGGTGGAACATCTTCTGTTCGAGGCGGCGGACCTGGTTCTGGAAAATAAACAAGAAGGGAAGATATAATATGGAGCCATTTATCTTAACGGCTGTTTACTTTGTTGTAGCAATTGCAATCGTATTAATTGGTTTAACAATATTTGAATTTATGACAAAGAAATATAAAGACTGGGATGAGGTTTTAAATGATAATCACGCTGTGTCCCTTTCTATTGGTGGTAAGATCATTGGAATTTGTATTATTCTAGCATTCTCAATTTATCACAGCGCTAGTGTTTTAGACACGATTATTTGGGGTGCATTTGGGATTCTACTTCAAATGATCGCCTACTTATTATTTGAGCTCTTTACAAGAAAATTTTCTGTCGAAGAACAACTTCAAAAAGGGAATATATCTGTAGGGATTATTAGTATGTGTGTATCAATTGGATTAGCATTTGTTATTGGAGCATCCATTACGTAAAGATTTTTAACAAGGAGACCATTGTGTGATTGAACATCCTATAAAACAAAGCAAAGCCATTTATTGGGCGTCAGGAATTGTATCTGTATGTGGAATTATATTTGAAGTATTATTTGGTGCAGCTGGCTCCTATTTACTTGGTGATGGTGTAAAACAATACACCCTCACCATTTCTCTTTTTTTAACTGGTATGGGAATTGGCGCCTCCATTAGTGAGAAGGTAACGAAAAATTTGATTTTGTCATTTGTTTGGATCGAATATTTAATCGGGATCATTGCTGGCTTCTCGACATTTTTACTATTTGGGGTTTCAGCCTTTCTAAGTGATGGTATGGACGGCTTCTTTCTTTACTTTATTACCTTGGTTGTTGGTGCTTTAACAGGTGTAGAGTTGCCAATTTTAATCAGAAAGGCAAATGAGATTGGCGTCACAGTGAAAAAAAGTACAGCAAGAGTGCTGTTTTCTGATTATGCTGGCGGATTAATTGGTGGACTTCTCTTTGTCTATCTATTAAGGCCTGAATTTGGTCTTGTCAAAACAGCGTTTTTAGTAGCGATAATAAATGTTGGTGTTGCGTTATGGATTTTAGTTTATTTTAAACGTGAAATCAGAACTTTTAAACGCCATTTTGTCGCCGGAATTGTGATTTTCCTTCTGCTTATCGTTGGAGTGCTTTTTGGCGAAGAAACAGCCTTTACATTTGAACAAAAGTTGTACAGAGATCCAATTATTTATACCGAGCAAACAGATTATCAGCAAATAATATTAACAAAGGAACAAGGTGATTTACGGTTATTTCTTGATGGGCAGCTACAATTTAGTTCAAGTGATGAATACCGCTATCATGAAGCACTCGTACATCCGGCAATGGCTACTGCTGAGAGAAAAGAAAACATTCTCATCCTCGGTGGTGGAGACGGTTTAGCACTTAGGGAATTGCAAAAATATGATGAAGTCAAATCAATGACACTTGTTGATTTAGACCCAAAAGTCGTTGAGATCGGCAAAACAAATCGAGATGTTGTAACCCTAAATGAGCATTCATATGAGGATGCACGTGTACAGGTGATTAACCAGGATGCCTTCCAGTTTCTAAAAAACAAGCAAACCTTTTATGATGTCATACTTGTTGATTTACCTGACCCAAATAATGAGTCATTAAACAAGCTGTATACGCTTGAATTTTATCAACTTTTACGAAATCATCTCACCCCAGGCGGATCGATTATGATTCAAGCGACAAGTCCAACCTTTGCAACCGAGGTATATTGGTCGATTAACCAAACAGTCCAAGCAGCAAATCTACATACTGAGAATTTACATGTCGATGTTCCGAGCTTTGGTGATTGGGGTTTTGTCTTAGCGAAAAGAGAAGCAGTTAAACTTGAAGAAGCTGACATTACAGTTGAGACGAAGTTTTTAACCAAAGAGGTACTTAGTGGGCTTACAACGTTTGGAAAAGATATTGATAAAGAGATACTTGATGAAAAGGGAAATCCGGTCCCACTTGAAACCAATACGTTAACAAGGCCGACGATTATTGAGAAGTATGAGAAGGCATGGAAGAGTTATTGATTGGGGTGTCTTTATTAATAAAAAGGGAAGTAACTGTCTAAACTTTAAACTTGAGTTGGACAGTTACTTTTTTTGCATTCTCGAACTGTATTCAGACGGATTTCGTGTAGTATGTTTAGGGTGGGGTATTTCTACACCTAACCATCTGTTGCTTTTGTCTAGGTTACTGATTAGTAGTGGTACCTTTATACTATGCGTAATTCAACCAATAACCAGTTGTCAAAACTTAATCAAAATATTTTCAATTATCGACAAATTTCGGGTGGTGACAGGCACGCAACATGCTAAAATGAATACACCAAAGGAATATATCTACAAAGGGGAACAGTAAAGTAATGACATATGAAATGAAAGTACTGAATGGACTTTTCCGACCAGGCACTAGTCTTTATCAATTACAAAGAGCAGAAGCAATGACAGGTGTTATTCCTAAATTGTTATTGCTTTATCTAGTAGCGTTAATTAGTTTTGCGGTAAGTACATATTTTGGAATTGGAGCAGAGACATACTCGGGGACCATTACGGACCAAACCAAAGCGGAGTTTGAAGCAGGGAAGCTGTTATTGTTCGGTGGGAAACTTGCTTCAAGCGTTTTGTATACCACGCTTTTTATTTGGTTGGGTGCACTTTTTTTCTGGATCATGCTTGAAATCTCTTACATTAAAGCAGTGATTGTTCAGATGTTTGTGTTTACCGTTCACTTATTTGAACAGGCAATCACAGTTCCAATTCTTGTATTCTTTGATTTAAATCAAGTAAGTAATCCCTTTTCATTTGGGGTCATTAGCCAGTATTTGTTCAAAAATGAGTTTTGGCAGCATTTTTTCGGGGCAATTACTCTATTTCACTTTCTAGCAATCTCAGTTCTTTTCTATTACTTGAAAAATCTTTCTGATAAAAATAAGTATGGTACGCTCACTGTCATTGTTTTATTTTATCTGATGATCTGGATGTTAACAGCATTGATGGCGTATGTAGAGGTACCCGTTATCGTGAGGAGGGTGCTGTGATGAAAAAGTGGATTATCATTTCGTTAACAGCTGTTTCATTAGGGTTTATTGCCTTAAACGGGTATTTAATTGTAAAAAAGGATAGCAAGGTTCAGCATACCGTTTACGTTGAAGATTGGGCACGTGTTGCAAAAGACGATGTTGTCGAAACATTTGATACAGAGGGCGTTATGATGCCTCAAGAAGAGTATAAAATTTACTTTCATGAAGCAGATAAAGAATTTCAACGTTTCCTTGTCAAAGAAGGAGATGTAGTAACGGCAGGAACACCATTATTTGAGTATATCACTCCTGAACTCGATAAGCTGAGGGAAACACTTGAAGCTGAAAAGCTGCAGGCTGAGGGAGAAATAACAGGTATTGACGATTACATTAGCACATTACTAGATTATCAAGCTAGCATCCCTGATCCTTCCTCTGAAGTACAAGAGGTTGCTGCACTTGGACTTGAAGAAGGCTTAAAAATTGAGGTTGATAAACATGCATCCTCCGAGATGATTATTAGTGCAATTGATCAAGAAATCTATAAACAAGAGCTCGAAAAAAGTAAGCTTGAAGAAGAAGTGTACAAGTATGATAGTCAATTAAGCACGATCGATGAACAAAGCGGCACAGCGATGATCGTAAGTGAAACAGATGGGATTGTCAAAGAAGTTAATGAAAAGCTCGGTAACCCAGTCATAACCATTGTTTCCGATGTCCTTTCTGTAGAAGGATTGCTTACAGAATCCCAATTAAAAAAAGCTGAAACGGGCATGAAGTTTTCCGCTGATATTAATGGAGAGAAAAAGAAGCTTGAAGGAACACTTGCGAAAATCAATCCTTATCCAGCAAAAGAGCCAGAGGTCAATAAAGACAATCACTACCAATTTGAAGGGAATCTTACCGAACAATCTGAAACACTCGCCATAGGCTCAAATGCAACTGTTTCATTTGTGACAGCGGAGGCAATCGGTGTCTTAACAGTTCCTGAAAAGGCGATTCAGAAAGGCAAGAAATCTTATGTCTATCAATTAAATGGAAATGGTCTCATCACAAAAAAAACGGTACAAACTGGGTTAGGCTTTAATGGAATCAAAGAAATTACCAATGGTGTTGAAGTGAAAGAAATCATGATGGTTTCTCCAGAAAAGGTGCCAAAAAACAATGCTCATTTTGTTACAGAAATGAAGCCTACAAGAATAAAAAAGGCAGCTTTTAAAGAGTTCTCAACGCGTGATAAGTGGGAAGCATTTTTAATTGGGTTGATTGAGAAATAAGGGATTTTTAAGCAGGATTATCATGGGTATATACTAAGGATAAGTGCAGTTTATTAACGGGTTCTGTGCCCTATCAAAATAGTAATAATGTAAACAAAAATGACTATCAAATTGTAAACTAATTTGATAGTCATTTTTTTATTGATAGATCAAGTTTTTTCAGAATTAGTGCTTAATTGTGTACAAGAAAATGTTTGTTATCATTTTAGCTCCTTATGCTGGTGGTCTTGGTGGGGAAATTAGTCAATTAGAGAGTGACTTGATTGCCGTATTCGTTTGGGTTCTTTCCGTATTTGTTGCTAATTATATGCATCAAAGATCTATAAGAGGACCTTTTGAGACCATCTTAAGAAAGAAATCGACAATTTAATAAACCAAAATGGAGAAAAAGCTGAAGACCTAACTGGTTATCTCCAGCTTATCTTTGTTCAACGAACGGGAGGTTACTTGAAAAGAAAATAATAAAATGTTATTTTCCGTTAAGTGATACAATGAAATTATTAACTTAAAATGGGGTCAAAAAATGAATAAAAATCTATTGTCTTTTTCTATTATTTTCTTAGGAATATGCTTACTTTTAGGTTCTTGGTTAATTTTACAGTCTTTAAAATCTGAAGAAGTTAATACAACACAGGTAGAACAATTTAGGTATGAGTTAATCTCACCAAATGATAGTAATATCATAATATTTGATAAGAAAAGTGGAGAGTATTGGCGGAAGTTTATTGAACCTAATGAGGGTCCGACAGATTGGGAGAAACAAAAATCACCAATTTCTACATCATCATCAAAATAAAGATATTGTTGTGCTGAAATATTTTCTAATCTGATTAACCTTATAATACGAACGGGTGCGATTGTTTCATAAAGTAGTCGTTTTTTAATCAACTAAAGAAGCAGTAATCTTTTAATAATGTAGTTAATAAATTCAGGTATAAATAACGATCACCTTGGGAAACTACAAAATAAAAGAAGGTGGGTTTATTTTGTTAAATAAAGTTGTACTTTGGACGATTCTAATTGTTCCATGGTTCACATTATTCTTTTTAAAGAAGGAAGATATAAAACGTTTTATGCCTGTTGCGATATTAGCTGCTTTTCTTATGGTTCTTTATAACTTGATAGCTCACAATCAAAAACACTGGATCATTAAAGAAACAATTTTACCATGGTTTAAGCCTGCATTTGTTCCAGGGGTATTAGGTGCTTTTTTAGTTGTAACTATATGGATATTTCACTTTACATATGGAATATTCTGGATTTATTTAGTGACTAATATTGTACTTGATTTTATGTTTGCAATTTTCCCTGTTCATTTTTTACTTCAGGAAAAATTAGGGATTTATCAATTGGTTACCATAACTCCTTGGGGTCGTTATGGTATTTTTGTCGCACTTGCAATTGTTCTTTATGGCTACCACTTTTGGCAAGAGGAAGTGTTTAAGCCCTCTTAATAAAGAAAGCGAACAAACATAATTATTTGTTTTATACACAGGAATTGGAAACTACCATATCCTGACCAGTTTGAAGAGAGTGATTTTGAAGAAAGCACACGAATTTAGGAGGAAAATAAGGTTATTTAACTTTACATTATCTTGAAATGAAAATAATCAGTTGAAGAACCCCTTAAACAAAAAAATTGTTCTCTTTTGTTGTTTAAGGGAGTTATTGTAATAGAATTCTTATTAAACTCTTAGGCCATGATACTATATATAAATACCATATTCTTGAATAACTAACGAAAGTACACTTGTCATAAGAAAGAGCCTATCAAGGTAAGCTCTTTCTTATTTTCCTTTTAATAACCAAAAACCAATTAATATAATTGTGATACCAACCCCTGTTCGCCAATTAGGAATTTCTTTTAAGAATATATATCCAATTGCGACACTAACTAGTAACTAGACAAGGATAAATGCATGCTTGAGCCGTATGTGCTGAAAGGCACACGTGCGGTTCTTAGGGGGGAAGGGGATAGCGATATCCCTGACCTACCCGACAAAAGGGAGAGATAACTTCAAACCCTTACCTATCTGTATCAATAATATATACCTAATTTTACTAAGAATATTTTTTGAAAAAAGCATCTTGAAGAATAAAAAAAGTATGTTTAAAGGATACTAATGTATAAATTATACCTTGTGAGGTTCTTATGATTAGTAAAAGAAAAGTTTTATCATTTTGTACATTAGTTATCCCTTGGTTAACTACACCATTGCTAGGGAAAAATTCATTTGTTCGCTTTCTTCCAGTCGCAACTTTTATTGGTTATACCTTTAGTTTTTTAAGCGAAATAGCTGATAGACGTAAGTGGTGGAAAGTGAAAAATGCTTTATTTCCAAACTATCGTTTAGATTTCTCTTACCTTTTAGGCTTATTTTTCATAACAACTATTTGGGTGTTTAAATTAACATACGGTAGCTTTATAAAGTACTTAACATTAAACATGGTACTCGATTATCTTCTTGCATTCCCTATCGTAAAATTTTTCACTTAAGTAGGAGTATTCAAATTCAAGAAAATGCAACCTAAACATTTTTACATATTGTCAGTTGTAACAGCAATCGTTATTTATTTTTATCAACTATTAGTGGAACGAACTATTATTAAAGAGGTAAATAAATATTAAAAGAAGTGTTTGGGTTAAAAATAGAACCAAGCATAATTAAAGAATAGTCCTTGTTTCACTAACGGGGCATTTAGTTGAGTAAAGGATTTTGCTGCAACTCTTTTTTTATTGGTGAGTGGAACAAGAGAGATTATATTCCATCTCTCTTTATTGTCGTATTTGAAGAAAATTGCGACATGAGTAATTGTTTATATTTCATCTAATCATGGTGGGGTAAAATTATCTTCTTATAATTTTTAAGTGAATCGGTAATAAGAAAGAAAAAGCGATTATAAAAACAATGAGAGAAAAAGCCGTATTCCATCCTTTGTATTTCATGTATCCAAAATAAATCATTCCGGTATCAATCATAAATGATAATACAGTGAAAAGGATAGTTAATCTCCATTTATTTTCTTTAGTAAAGTAATTTAGAAATAAAATGGCAATAGATGTTGGTATAAACGTATACGAGAGTATATCTCCAATTCCAGTCCGAATAGGATCACCTAAATCTATTAGATCAAATGCCCTAGCGATAATGGAATCGCTTATCCAAGTACCAAGTCCTACGATACCAAAAGTAATATACATTTCTTTCCAAGAAATGTTTTTCTTTGGAATTAATAATGCTGTTATTGCTAATAAAATACTCACTGTAAGGGGGAACCAAAGACCTTTTGCCCCTAAGTTTAAATTATGTATAAATTTATCCATAGGTATTCTCCTTTTGTGGACATAATCACCAAATCTGTCATAAGAAAAATATATTTTTTTAGTTGTTGTTAGATATCTTTGCTCAAGAGGTATCGTATTATTCAATTGAAAAGTGTCGCAGTTCGCACAAATTGTTGAACTGATTCAGCCTTGTTCAACTGAAGGAGCAGGTTAGTTGAAGAAGAAATTTCCTTTTCTATGAAAGGTAGGTGTGCTATTACTTGTCTGGCAACGTTCATTTAGTTAACGAATAAGATATATGGTTACTATTTCAATGAACAAAAAGCGCATTCCTATATTGATTTATAGAAATGCTGCTTTTTGAATTGTTATTTTATTATTTAAATATGACTAGTCATGAATAGCCATTAAGGTGTGAAACGTTTTGCTTCACTCTCTTCTGGGTAAACTAACCCATTTGGTATATAGCTAATAAGTTCGATTAACATTCCCCAAGGTGCACGACCATATACAAAATGTCCTGTTCCATCTTCAACATCTCCTAACAATTCGCCAGGATCATTTAATAGTTCTCCGCCTGCTTCAACGAAACGATTAGCAGCTTCTTTTATGTCATCCACATAGAAGCCAAAATGTTGAACACCGTAATCAGAAGCAATAGACGGTTGTCGTTGATCAGTATCTACGAATTTAAATAGTTCAATACTAGCACTATTTTCGAACGAAAGTATACGCATATGGACAACCCTTGTTCCTTTTTTGATGCCTAATGTTTTTTCTACATCGGGTCCGGCTAAAGGTTCATCTTCTAATTTTTTATTATCATAAGCAATTTTAGCGTCAAAAGCTTTTTTAAAGAAAACTGTAGCTTCTTCGATATCGGGTACTGTTACTCCAATATGGTCAATGCCTCGTGTAATGTTTGTCATGTTGTAAAATCTCCTTTGTTAAACGTTTGATTAGTATCAGTCTTGTTTTGAAAGCGTATACACACATTCTGAAACAAGACTATAGCGTTTTTTAGGAAAGAAATGTTTTTGAAACGTTATCGAATTGCTCTCTCGTACTGTACAGGAGGTGTTACTGTTCTAGCTACTACTTTTATAGCATGCAAACCCCAATATGGGTCATTTAACATTCCTCTAGCTACAGCTACAAGATCTGCATCTCCATTTGCAAGTGTAGCTTCTGCTACCTGTGCGTCACTTAAGTTACCTACTGCAATAACAGGAATATTTAATGCTTCTTTGAATGCACGTGCAAAAGGTACTTGATAACCCGGATGATTTGCTGGCTTTAATTCGCCTGGAGGTCCTTCTCCACCACTTGAAATATGGAACATATCGACACCGGCTTTTTTAAATTCTTTAGCCATTTCAATAGCATGTTCAATCTTATAACCGCCATCTATATATTCAATAGCTGACATTCTCATAATAAGGGGCATGTCCTTTGGCATAATACTGCGCACAGCTTGAACAACTTCCACTCCAAATCTAGATAGGTCTTGACCATACTCATCAGTGCGATTGTTAATAGCTGGTGATAGAAATTGATGCATTAAATAGCCATGTGCACCGTGAAGTTCAATTGTGTCAAAGCCAGCTTCAACAGCTCGACGTGCAGCTTCCTTAAATTGAACTACTGTTTTTTTTACTTCTTCTGTTGTCAAAGCTCTTGGAGGTTTTAACTCTCCATTTTTGCTTTCCTCTGGTAAAGGTTCCACTGCGATCTCTGAGGGACCTACTGGTTGATTTGCATCTTCAGCTTTTCGACCAGCATGTGCAATTTGAATACCAATTTTTGCTCCATATTTATGAACTTCATTGACAATTCTTTTATAAGCAGGAATTTGTTCGTCTGACCACAACCCTAAATCTCCATTTGTAATACGACCCTCAGGATCAACACTTGTCATTTCAACGATGATAAGTCCTGTTCCACCTACTGCTCTTGAAACATAATGAACAAAGTGCCAGTTGTTTGGCGTACCATCCTGTTTATCTACTGAATATTGACACATAGGTGCCATCACGATTCTGTTTTTAAGTTCTAACCCTTTTATGGTAAAAGGAGTTGGTAAAGTTGCCATAAAAATCACTTCCTTTATTTAATTGTTTGCGCAAGCAACTAAATTATTGTTATATTGCTTGCGCATGCAAGTAATATAATCCAATCCTATATATTTGTCAAACATTCAGTATGGTAGATGAAAAATTAGAAAACATAACACATGACATGTTATAGTGATTTTATATTTAGTTGTAAAGTAGGGTGAATTATTTGAAGAATTCTGATCATATAGTTGATTCATGGGTTAATTATGCCAAGTTTTTTTCTAGATTACAAAGTAGTATTGATTATACGTTACAACAGCAATACCAATTAAGTTTAAACGAATTTTATTTTCTGTACTACCTTTCCAAAGCAGATAGTAAGACACTAAGATTGACTCAACTTCAACCTAAAGTTGGTCTTAGTCTTAGTGCAATATCTAGGCTGGTAACACGCATGGAAAGTTATCAAAATAACCAAATTGTAAAGAAATCCACATATTTAGAAGATAAACGGAGTAGCACTGTTATGCTAACAAATGAAGGAGAGGAATTGCTTGCTTTAGTTGAGGTGACGTTAAACGATAAATTACGCGGATTTTTAACAGATAGTGACTTAGAACACATACTTAAAATTGCAAATGAATAAACATTAGATAGCTGTTTTAGTTTACTTCAGTGGACATTCCTGTATTAAATGAAGTGGAAAGCTTTCTTTAGTTTATGGTGAAATCTATTTCAACTAAAGGGTGCTTTTTTCAAAGATCCAACTGCAAATGCTGGGTTTTTTCTTATATAACAAACAAGGCAGCATTCCTGTAATACAAGAAACTGTTAAAAGAACAAGAATGTGAACTAATTCACTTAAACTATAGGGTGCATTACTTCAAGTAGGGGTAATGCATTTTCTTATTGCACAAATGTAGCAGGATAGTTCATTAAAATTAAGGAAAGAATATGAAAAAAAAGGCATATTTGAAAAAAGGAGAGCTATGTTGAACGAGGAAAAATATATAGATTTAATAAAGAAACAATATGAAAACGTCGACAAGGCAAATACTGAAATTTTCAATTTATGGTATGAGAATAGTTTCTTAGGATGGGAATGGTGGGTAAATCTCTTATTAACCTTTTTACCTTGGATAATATGGTTAAAACTTCGACCAAAAGATAGTGCAGATAGGTTACTATATATCGGATTTTTAGTAATGATTATTACTTGCGGTCTTGATTTTATTGGGATTGCATTAGGTTTGTGGGTTTATATACATAAACTTGTACCAATCATACCAACATTTGCACCGTATGATTTTTCTATTTTACCAGTTATTGTAATGTTGCTACTCCAATATAAACCACACGTTTCACCATATATTAAAGCCTTTCTTTTTGCTATTATAGGTTCATTTATTGGCGAACCATTTTTTAAATGGATTGATTTCTATGAAGAAATAAAATGGAATTCTTTTTTCTCATTTCCAATCTATTTTCTGATTTTTCTTATTGCATATTATGTGAGTAAAAGAAATGGCTTTTCTCCTTTTAATAATACTAAAGGAAAATGAACACCTTCATTACTGAACTAAACCAGCTAATAGTTTGTCAACATTTTTCACATGATATACTAAAGGTGCTCACGCCAAATAACCTTCCTCTATACTGAAATTGGAAGGTTTTGTTGTATTTAGTTAGATATAGTTATTAAGCTATATTCTGGAAGGTAGTTCTGCTTTTTAGTAAGGCGTAAATCCAATGTAAGAGCTTATTAACACATGCAATAACTGCTACTCTGAAGGGTTTTCCTTCTGCACGTTTCTTATCGTAAAACTCTCTTAAATCTTTTATTACGTGCAATTATCTCATCAGTCATTTTCTTCTTACGAGAATCACGAATGCCACTTTGAACAGCCAGATGGCCACAGCCGGCTTGAACTTTCGCGATTTCTCACCCCACCTACTATATCAGATCACCGGGCTGCTCCTGTAAACGCCCTCGGTTATCTACTTGAAGAAGCTCAGTTAAAATAGGACTGGGGTATGTATTTTCACAATCAAAAAGCACCGAAAAAACGGTGCCAATGTCATATGAATTTTACTATACACTATCAGCTACAAATACTCGTTTTGCTATAGGTAACGGAACCCGTTAGCTGCGGACACTTCTCTCTAGCAATGGTGTGCTTTAAATTCTACGGGCAAACAATCTTAACAACAGTACCTTCCTCACTCGTCTCAATCGACCACGTCAATCCCATTTCTTTCACCATAAGATCAACAATTGTAAGGCCAATCCCTGCACCTTGTTTCTCACTTTTTTCCTTAAATCCATTTCCCTTGTCCTGAATAAGGAGCTGCCCGCCATTCCCTTGTTTGCTTAAGGTAATGCCGACATACCTTCCTTCAGCTGCATGACGAATGATATTTTGCAGGAGATTTTCGATTAATCGTTCCATCCACTGTGGATCAATTGTCCAATAGATTGGCTCTTGATGTGTGTTGATGTCAATTGCAAATTGTTGCTGTTCCAAAACTGGATACCATTGTGCAGCTATTTTTCGGATTAATCGGTTAAGGTCCGTTTGTTCTGGATGATACGGATACTTCCCTGCTGATAAAAGTGTGTATGAGAACAAGTTATCAATCAGAGCACTAAGATAATCGATTTTCTGGTCAACTGATTTAAGAGCTTCATTACCCTTGATTGACTTTACCTCTTCATTCACAATCGAAAGCTGCGCACGAATCGTTGTCAGCGGTGTGCGGAGATCGTGGGATAAATTTGCGATCAGGTCCTTTCTAAGTGTTTCTGCCTCTTGTTCCCGTTTACGACTGTGTTCTAATTCGGTAATCATTTGATTAAAGCTTTTTTCAAGCTCCCCAATTTCATCGATCTTTGAGATGACAACTGTATGGGGGATGCCAAGTTCACTTCTATCCTGCATAGCATTTGTTAAACGGAGTAATCGTTTATGGATGCCTTTAAAAAACAGCCAGGATAGGAAAATAAATAAAAAGAGGATGAAAATGACAATGATCATATAAAGATAGCTATAATGATCACTTAACCTTTGAATTGGCGGTTCTAGTAGGGTGCGGTCAACTTGGATGACCATAAACCCATTGGTAGAATCACCGCCGAGAAATGCGACAACAGTAAACGGATCTGCGTCAAAATGCTGCTTCATAAATTGAATCGTGTAAGAGGGTGTCCATTTGTCAGGAAGCTCACCCTCGTAATTATATGTTTCACGCGTTTTTCCTGAGCGGTCGACCCAGAACATTTGCGATTCAGGATACTTTTTGTGTAGTTCTTGAAGGTGTTGGCTAATGATTGTGTCAGATTGATCAGCTAGTTGTTTCGCTTCCTCATGCCACAATTCTTCTAGCTGGCTAAAGCCTTCGAAGGTGCTCTTTTGATCATCCATTGCAATTTGTGGGACAAATACAAGCATTGAAACAAATGGAACTGAAAATGGAATAATCAAAACTGCGATGAAAATGATCATTAAATATTTAACCTGTAAGGATTTCACCCATTTCATGATTTCACCCGATAACCGATTCCGCGAATTGTTTCAATAATTTCTGGCTGTGATGGATTTATTTCTAGCTTTTCTCTTAAAAACCGAATATGAACCATTAAGGTCTTATCACCTTCGATATAGGGTTCCTCCCAGACACCTTCATAGAGCTGTTCCTTTGTTAAAATTTGATTAAGATGTCTCATAAAATATGTGAAAATTTGATGCTGTTTGCCAGTTAAGAGGATCTCTTCTCCGCTAGTTGTATTGATAATGATATTGCTTGCTAGATCGATCTCTAAATGCTTTAGCTGTTTTTTGGCTGGTGAGCTGCGATCAAACCTACGCAATAAAATTTCAACCCGTTTCGCAAGCTCCTCTGGATGAAACGGCTTTGTAACATAATCATCCGCAAATTCGAGTCCTTCTAATTTATCCTCAAGCGATGACCTTGCTGATAGCATAATAATTGGGAGCTCAGGGTTTCCTTTTTTAATTCTTCTCCCAAGTGAAAACCCATCTAACCCAGGAAGCATCACATCTAAAATAACAAGATCAAATTTATCAAAGCTTGCTGGCAAATTGATACCAGAGGTTAGCCAGGTAACATCGAATCCTTTTGAAGTTAAGTCATTTTGAACCCATTGGCCGATTTCTTTGTCGTCTTCTATGTATAGGATGTTCATTTTTGTTCCCTCCCTATCTATTTACTATCTTACAACGGGATGGTGCCTGTCACCACCCGAAATTTGGCGAATTTTGGGTTTTGTGTATCTGTGTATTGTGTGAAATATTCTTTTCCCTGAACGCTCTCAACTAAATGTAGCTTTAACAGAATTTTTGTAGAATAATCTATGGCGAGATTTGTCTAGAGAAGATTTGAAGGGGAGATAAACTAAAAAGTTAGTGAATAATTCTTTGGGAATAATGATAGTTTTAATTTTTATAGGTATTTAATCACGATTTATAGGAGTGATTAAAAGGTTGTTGCAAAAAAACAACATGAATAAATAGTCTAAAATAATAATATCCCCTTATTCCAACAATATGTGACTGAATTCTCTTCGACGAAAGTACTATTCCAATAAAACGAATAAGGACTTTTACTTCATTTTCTCGTTTTGAAAAGGAGTATTTATTTCGTGGGACGAAATGGTTTAGTCAGGAAACATAAACGTACAAATAAAGGGGAGATTGGGTTGAAGAAGGGGAAAGCAATAAAAACCGCTATGGCAATGGCACTAGGGCTAAGCACATTTGCGCTAGGGGCCTTTTCACCTGCGCAGAAGGTAGCCGCTGAAACAGCATTAAAAGAAGTGACGGCACCGACTCTCGGTGTAACCGCTGATTTAGGTATGGCCAATGATGAGAGATTAATCGAAATGCTTAAAAAGCAAGGGAAGATTTCTAAAAATGCTACTCAAGCTCAAGCAGATAAGGCCTTGCAAGAGTATCTTAAAGGGAAAAATAAAGTAGGTTCAGCTAAAGATAAACTACCAAAGCCAATTGAGAAGCTTGAAGGTTCTGATGAGTCCACTAATCAAGGCTTAAAAAATGGCAATGGCAACAAGCTTGGACAAGCAAAGAAAAATAAGGTTGATTCTGTCGTACAAGAGGATTACACAGGAGCTGTTCGTGAGGATAAGGTTCTTGTGCTTGCGATAGATTTTCCTGACTATAAGCAAGGTTCAATTACAAAGGAAGAAACAGACATGTTTTATGAGGATTATCCACTTGAGCACTTCCAGAGTATGATCTTTGGTGATGATGGCTATGAAGGTCCAAATGGAGAAAGCCTTGTCTCAATGAAACAGTACTATGAGAAGCAATCAGGTGAGAGCTATACCGTTGAAGGGCAGGTAGCTGGCTGGTATACCGCTGAACATCCTGCAAGCTATTATGGAGGGAATGATCCTGCGCCTGACGGCAATGATGCACGCCCGCGTGAATTAGTTTATGAAGCACTGAAAAAAGCATCAGCAGATCCTAATGTTAATTTAACAGAATACGACCAATGGGATCGCGATGATTATGATGGTGATGGTGTGTATGCTGAGCCAGACGGGATTATTGATCATTTAATGGTGATTCATGCAGGTGTTGGTGAAGAGGCTGGGGGCGGCAAGCTTGCTGGTGATGCAATTTGGTCCCATCGTTCTAAGTTAAGTACGGGTCCTGTTGCGGTTCCAAATGCAACGTCTAATAGTGACCGCTTCGGTGGTTTGTTAGGTGCTTGGGATTATACAATTGAACCAGAAGATGGCGCAGCTGGTGTGTTCGCGCATGAATATGGCCATGATTTAGGCCTTCCAGATGAATATGACACAATCTATAGTGGTGCAGGTGAGCCTGTTGAATACTGGTCGATTATGTCAGCGGGCAGCTGGGCAGGGAAAATTCCTGGAACAGAACCAACTGGTTTTAGCCCATATGCAAAAGAATTTCTACAGGCAGCACATGGTGGTAACTGGTTAACGGGAACAACAATAAATGGTGCCGATGTAACAAGCGAAGGAACAACAATCTTATTAGATGAAGCTGTTACAAAGGGAACAAATCAAGATGCAGTAAGAGTAAATCTTCCTGATAAAAAAACGATTGTAAACACGCCAGCTAGTGGGCAGTTTGAGTATTTTAGTGGTAGTGGTGATGAGCTGGATCATTCGATGACCACTTCTGTTGATTTAACGAGTGCGACAAGTGCTGAACTTACATTTAAAGCGTGGTATGACATTGAGGCAGATTGGGATTATGCATCTGTTCAAGTAAAAGAGGCAGGTGCTAGTGAATGGACGGCTATTTCTGGAAACATCACAACGACTGAAAATCCAAATGAACAAAATCCAGGGCATGGGATTACAGGGAATTCGAATGGGTGGGTTGATGCTAACTTTGATCTTTCCGCATATAAAGGGAAAACTATTGAAGTGAAATTTAACTATTGGACAGACGTAGCGGTGGCGATGCCTGGCTTCTATGTTGATGATATTGTGATAAAGGCTGATGGTAATACGCTAGTAAATGATAATGCTGAAGGAGATTCTGCCTTTACATTTGCAGGCTTTAAGAAGGATGAAGGAACCTTCTCTTCTGAAAACTACTATTTATTAGAATGGAGATCACATAATGATGTGGATGCAGGCTTAGCACATATCCGCCGTGGTGCTAGCCTAATGAGCTTTGATCCAGGCTTAGTCGTTTGGTATGTCGACAATTCCTATGATAATAACTGGACAGGTATTCATCCAGGAGAGGGTTTTCTAGGTCTTGTTGATGCTGATCAGCATACGAACTATTGGAGTGACGGTACAGTTGCTTCGGCTCGTTACCAATTAAATGATGCGGCATTTAGCCTTGATAAATCTAGTAAAATGTTCTTAGATTACTCAAGCATCAATGGCTTAACATTAAAGGATAACTTTACCCAGCGCAATCCGTTATTTGATGATAGTGCCGACTACAGCAACAAAGGACTTGTCGATGCTGGACGAAATGTACCAAATACAGGATTGAAGTTCCGTGTTGTTGGAGAGAGTGAAGATGGTACGGTTGGGAAGGTGATGATTTTTAAATAAGCTCTTAGCTTGAAGATATCTTTATATGAAAATATTTTTAGAGGGGTTGGACCATATTGCCTGAGTCCAGCCCCTTTTCTTATGATATTTTTGGTAGAAAAAAACAAACTGGATTTTTATTGTAAAATCTCCTTCTCTCCAATATGATAGATATAGTTCAAAAGTAATAGGGGAGGGGTGATCTGAAGAAGGAGTCTACTACTACCAAGACTACCTAGATGATTTTGGTTATTTTAGGGTGGAGATTATAGCTTGAAGATGCTGGTTATGAAGAAGAGATACCTGATGATTCATATATAGAAGAAGAAACGAATGTTGAAGGGGAAGAGACGGTAGAGCCTTCTCCAGAAGAAAATGTCCCGGCAATAGATGAAGAGATAACCAATGAATGAGATTCATAAGGGTGATCAGCAAGTTTATGGGTTGAACAAAAAGTTCAACCCATTTTCTTAAAGTGAGTTAATTTACTGGTTGAAAAGCGTTTTTTTATAAAGGATAAACGGCTTTTAAGTCAAATATTATAGAAGATGATTGTTAAAAATAATCCCTTTGTAGTAAACACTTTTTGTCTGATAGTTGCTGTCGGCTTTAAGTACATTCATGATAAATTTGAGTTGGTTCACCGCATCAACAATCCCACTAGCATTGAAGATAAGATCACGTTGACAATCGTTCGTATCAAATGTGAATACATATTGTTTCAAAGCTACCACCCCTTTGTGATTTACAGTTATACCAATCATAATAGAATGAAACATGAGATTATTCCATGCTATTGTTCGTTTTACTTACATGGTTTTTGCGGAAAACTTTGTCCCTAATGTAATCAAACTACATAGTTGAATCGAGGTGAACTCGTACTTTGGAAAAAACAGTTAATGTAAGGAATGCAGACTCTAAAAAGGAATACCTGGAACAATTCGGATTGAAATCATTTATTGAATTTTATTTTCATAACTACCATGGTTATCCATGTCCACTAAACAATCCCCAAACATTATCAGAAAAAATTCAATGGTTGAAGCTGAATGGAAATTTAGAAAAATTCGCGCGTTATGTTGATAAATATCAAGTTAGAGAGTTCATAAGCAAAACAATTGGTGAAGAGTTCTTAATCCCCCTTTTCGGTGTTTATTCAACAGTAGATGAAATAGACTTCGAAAAGCTGCCTGAAAAATTTGTGCTTAAGGCCACACATGGTTCAGGGTGGAATGAAGTGATCCTTGATAAAAGCAAGCTTGATTTAGCGGAATTAAAAAAGAAATGTGGAGATTGGCTTGGAACTAATTTCTATGATGTCAGTGGCGAGCCGAACTATAAACCTTTAACAGGAAGGATTATCGTGGAAGAATATATTGGTAAAGAAGAAGAGGATCTAAAGGATTACAAATTCTTTTGTTTCCTTGGTGAACCATTATTTATCCAAGTGGACAGTGAAAGGTTTGACAGCCACAAGCGAGACCTTTTTACACCAAAGTGGGAGCCGTTAGCATTTCGTTTGCTTTATCCTAAATCAGAAGAACAAATTCAAAAACCCACGATGCTAAATGAGATGGTGACGATCGCTAAGGAACTGTCTAAGGATTTTCCTTTAGTTCGTGTCGATCTTTATCAAACAGCCAATAAGATTTATTTTGGTGAGCTTACATTTACGCCAGGGAGTGGGTTTATAGCCTATGATCCGCGGGAGTATGATTTGTTTTATGGGTCGAAGTTGGATTTGACGAGGTATTAGATTCTAAGGGGTAAATAAATAGATGAAAAAGGAACGTATGTTTGATTTTGGTAGTAGTTTAGTAATGTAAATGATAAAATAGATTTAGCAACTACATAAGCGGGTGGGCGGTTAGCCACTTTCCTTGAAGGGAGGTGGAAATGATGACAACATTTGAAGCAATGTCTATTGCACTAAAATCAAATCTAGTTTTGATTGGTGTTTTAACAATTGTCATTATGTTACATCAAAACAAAAAGAAGTAACTTGCCCAACCCGACCAAGGTAAATGGGTAATTACTTCTTTTTAAAACTATATACTTGATTAGCCGCTCTCGTGCGGCATGTAGTCTGCTTGATCAGGTGTTCTTAGCACCTGATCTTTTTTATTCTTACCTAGATTATAAGTAAATAATACATCGATATCAAGAGATAGGATTGATTTTCTCTTGAAGTAACCGTACGAAACAAATTGTTAATTTAAATAATGTATCATAAATAAACCTCAACCGAACGCATCATTTCTTCTTCAGTTTCCTTTGCCACTTGCGCAACAATCTTAGCTAATGAGGATGTTTTGTTCTGTTGATCAAGCCATTTTGCCAAGGCTTTTGTTGTGCTGATGAAATCCTTTATGGCTGTTTTAGTCAAGACCTCATAAAGTCCGATAAAGTCGATGATCATAACTCGGGTCCAGAATTCTTGATCACAGTTCTCCCAGCTGTTAAGTTCATAATTCTCTAATATCATTCTTAAGTCAGATAGACTAAATCTATATTTTCTGATTGTATTCTCAGATTTACCTTCTGTTTTTTCTTTAAAGAAGGCCACAAAGTCGTCTGAGTAGAAGGTGTTAACATTATCTGGTGTGAAGCCGAGTTGCTCGTAGTATGGGATGTCCTCTTTTTTCACTACATGTTGGCCCTCGGGATTCTGAGTTGCAAGCTTTTCAAAAGTTGATGTTCTATTTTCTCCACCTGTAACAAAGGGTGAAAGGGCAAGGCCGAGCTCTTTACGAACCGTATTATAGTCTGCTGTCGTTGCGACTTGTTTAAATTGTTGCTGTACTTGTTGATACATATTGTATTCCATTTGTTTTAGCCAGCTGTCTGCGTCATCTTTTCTTCCCGCATCAATCAATTCTCTAATGGATAGACCGTTAAACAGTCCAATTGGTTGATCTAATTCAAATTGTATGTTATTTTGCGCATATAGAGCAAAGTATTGAGGTATGCCCTTATCATAAGAAACCACCAATTCTCTTATTTCAGCTTGGAAAGGAATTGTTAGTGTATTTATTTTTTCATTCTTAAACGATAGAGCAGAAGAAGCAATTAAGCTTTCCATAAGTTGTTTGAATTCCTCAACACGAGCATGATCCAAGCTAATGAACTGTAAGACATTATTTTCTACAGTAAATTTCCCTGATAATTTCCCGAGATGTATCGGACTTGAAATTTCACTATCTGTATACACGTACCAGCTATCAACCCAACTGCCAAGCTTTTTATTTATTTCCCAAGAGTCAATCATAAACTGCTGATTGCTTTCGAATAGAGCAGAAAGAGCTTTTTCATCTAGAACATGATATTGAAGCGTATATTCACTAATCTCTTTACTTTCAGAGTTCACCATCGCTTCATCTGTTTTTAATGCAGCTATTACCTCTGGAAAGTAATTAAATAGTACTTGCTCATGGCTTTGATTAAAGGTTTCAGCTAGTTCTTCAACCTTTTTAACTGCTCGATTTACACCCATAGGATCTTCGAAAACTCTTACACCATTAAAATAGAACAATTGCTCAAATGGTTCAAGCAGTCCAATTGTGCCATACCACGGGACAAACTCAGGATCATCATTTTTAATAAAAGGTACACGGTATTGCTTATTCGTAAACCGATCTTCATAATAAATGATATCTGCTTCCCTATTAACTGCCTGGACGATTTTTGGCGTTAGCTCCTGCCAAGTATTAGCCATCTGACGTTCTTCTTCTGAAAGACGTGGGGCTATTTCCCTTGTAAACCATTCGATCCCACGAAGTCCATTTTCAAAACGATGGAAGAAAAACAACCAAAACTCGAAAAAGCCCGTTTCATATTTTCCTTTAATCGCATGCTGGGACCGTTTTTTGAATTCAGATTGCAATTGGTAATACTTGTTTGCCGGTACCTCTTTGTTCATAAAATCTCTAAGCTTTAACACAAGCATATGTTTATTTTGAAAGAATCGTTCTTCCTTAACTTCTTGAATTTGAATGACATTCGCTGTATTTAAACAGCATTTTTTATATTTTTTTCCACTGCCACAAGGACAAGGATCATTACGTTTTATTACCAAATTTATCACCTATCAATTTTTATTATATAAATATGTAGCCATATGTGATTTTAGATGAATAGTTACAACTATTCAAGTGGTAGTTTTTCTTTAGAAGAAAGTATAAGGTTTTTGTACTTAGTTTGGTGTCTAGCTCCAGTACCCAGCGACTAGTGAACTTCACACTCCTCCTTACGATAAGTCAACATCGAATCGCTACGCTCTTCGTGTTTCCTTTATCTCATACGGAGTGCTCCAGTTCATACGTCGCTAAACGGGTACTTCCGCTTTTCTAAATAATGAAACTTTCTTCCTTCATCATACGTACTAATATTAGTACGATAATAATAGGAGTCGATACGATTGAAACAATTAGTTAACTTTTTACTTCGGTCATCAGTAGCTACATTTTCAACAGGTACAATTTGGCTTGGGAGTTTTTTCGCATTTCATCAACCATTCCTCCTTGCAAGCGCTTATGCATTAGGTGGAGGTGGTGTCGTTTACCTAACAATTAAAGGGATGACAACACATCGCTTTTTAAAACAGAATCAGCTTACGAAGAAGGAATATCAATATATAAAGAAGAACTTAAACGAAGCCAGCAAAAAAATCAGGCGACTCAGAAAGGCACTTTTGAATGTGCGATCAGTCGCTTCTATAAAGCAAAACATTGAAATTATTCGGATCGTTAACAAAATCTATTCGATTACCAAAAATGAACCTAAACGTTTTTACTTAGTAGAACCATTTTTTTATTCTCACTTAGACTCAATGGTCGAAATCAGTGAAAAATATGCATTTTTAGCAGCGCAACCAAAGAAGAATGCTGAGTTATCAATTTCTTTAAGTGAAACACGCAGAACGATCTCTAATCTTGCCGAGACCTTGGAGAAGGATTTATACGATGTGCTATCAAAGGATATTGATCATTTACAATTTGAACTAGATGTTGCCAAGCTTTCTATTAATAAAACAATCAAAAAATGACACTAGGAGGTCTGTTCATATGAGTAAAAATAGTGAACTTGATGATTTACTTTCTAACCCATTTGGTGAAAATGAGGTTGTAATCGATGATAAAGCTACACCAGCAAAGCCAAAACGACTAGTTGATGTCTTACCTGAAGAAAATCGCCAAAAAGCCATTCAGCTAGCGGAACAAATTGATCCGAAAAACCAGCAAGCTATCTCTTTATATGGCAGCCAAGCGCAAACAAAGCTATTAAACTTTTCACATACAATGCTAGACCATGTGCAAAAGAAGGATAGCGGTGAAATTGGTGAGATTATCGGTGATCTCATGAAAAAGCTAGAACAAGTGAGTCCTGATGATTTAAAGCCGGAAAAACGCAATCTTCTTTCAAAGATGTTTGGCAAGATATCGAACTCAGTTCAGGAGGTCTTGTCAAAATACCAAAAAACCGGAGCGCAAATTGATCGCATTACAGTGAAATTAGAACACTCAAAAAATGATCTTCTCGGTGACATCAATGTTCTTGAACAACTATATGAAAAAAACAAAGAATATTTTCACGCATTAAATGTCTATATTGCTGCAGGAGAACTAAAGCTTGAAGAATTAGAGAAAAAATCAATCCCAGAATTAAAGAAAAAGGCTGAATTAACCCAAGACCAAATGGCTTTTCAAGAGGTCAATGATCTCATGCAATTCGCCGACCGCTTAGAAAAGCGTACACATGACCTAGTCCTAAGCAGACAAATCACAATGCAAAGCGCACCACAAATTCGCTTAATTCAAAGTGCCAACCAAGCATTAGTAGAGAAAATCCAGTCATCAATCACAACAGCCATCCCACTTTGGAAAAACCAAGTGGCAATCGCTCTCACCTTGCTTCGTCAAAAGAACGCTGTTGAGGCGCAAAAGCTAGTCTCGAAAACTACGAACGATCTTTTGTTAAAAAATGCTGAAATGTTAAAGGTAAACACACTGGAAACTGCAAGGGAAAACGAACGAGGCCTTGTCGATGTTGATACTCTTAAAAAAGTACAGGATCATTTAGTATCAACACTAGAAGAAACCCTCCGTATTCAAGCAGAGGGTAGAGCAAAACGTATTCAGGCTGAACAGGACTTAGCATCAATGGAGACTGATTTGAAGAAGAAGTTGACGGGGATGTGAGTCTCTGCGGAGTTTCTTAATGAATTTTATCCAACCACAGATTTTGGTTCTGTGGTTTTTTTGTATTGGAATAGAAGAAGTGGAAGAAGTGGGGACAGTCCCCACTTCTATTTAAACCTTTAATTTTAGGACTATTCTCACTTAAATGGGGACAGTCCCCATTCATTTTAAAGAACGTTCATCAGCGTTTGATTGATTAAAAGATGTCTGATCTGGAGTAGGTAATTGCCTTTCAATTTTCCTTTGGGGAGTATGGATCTCTATTGGCTTAGGTTCCTCTTTAAAGGCATATGCACTTCCTAGTGTACAAATAAAAATTAAGATAATAGCAAAAATGACATAATGTCTAGTGTTCACACTTACTACCTCCCGTCATAAGGTTTTATCTTACTATTTTTGTCTTTTTATTAATGCTTTAAACATGATCTAGAGTATATTTATAGAGAAGTCTACTATGATTTAGGCTATCTTTATTTGTGAGTTTAATATTGAAACCTTACTTCCATGAACTGGTATAATAAATTGGGGGACAGTCTCCAATCTGGTGCTTTAAAGCAGTGAGGGACAGTCCCCACCAAACAGTCCCCACCAAATGAAAAGGAGGCAAACCAAATGACCAAAGAATCGATACTTATCGTAGAAGACGAAGAAAAAATTCAAAGGCTACTCGAATTAGAGCTAGAATACGAAGGCTACCAAGTCGGAAAGGCCTCTGATGGCGTTGAAGCTCTTGAAGCCTATCGATCTGGGAACTGGGATTTGATCTTACTAGATGTCATGCTTCCAGGGTTAAGTGGAATTGAACTGCTTCGTCGGATCCGAGCGAATGACACGATGACTCCTGTGATTTTATTAACTGCAAAGGGGTCTGTTGAGGATAAAGTGTCTGGCCTTGATCTTGGCGCGAATGACTATATAACAAAACCGTTCCAAATTGAAGAATTATTTGCTAGAATTCGCGCTGTTTTAAGGATGCGATCTACCACTCCAACAAGTGAAGTGAATAATGACGAATGGTTATCTGCTGGTGATTTAAAGCTGAATGATAAAACTCGTGAGGTCATTAGAGGAGAAAGCGAAATTGATTTAACTCCAAAGGAATATGATTTACTGCTATATTTGCTGAAAAATAAGCGACAAGTGTTGAACAGAGATCAAATTTTGGAGGCAGTTTGGGGCTATGATTATTTTGGCGACACGAATGTTGTGGATGTGTATATTCGTTATGTTCGTAAAAAGATCGATTTCAACTTTGAAACACCACTTATACATACAGTTAGAGGCGTTGGATACGTCTTAAAGGATCCAAAATGAGGCTTCGAAATAAAATCAATTTATATACCGCCGTGTTATTTATTTTCCTGTTAATTTTAATGAATGTCGCAATTTATCTTGTTTTTAGCAACATGATCATGACGAATGAACTTGATCGGACAAAAGCGGAAACTGAAAAAATTGCGAAAGATGTTAGTGATGCTGTTAATCAAATTGCACCAAATAATCTTCTTCGTGCTTATGTGCCGATTGATGGCATGGTGCAAATTGTAGGAGAAACAAATAAAAAGTCCTCGACCATTACATCACATTCAGAAAACCCTTTAAAGGATCGAAAACCTATTTTTTATCCAGGAGAAAAAAGTGAAATCATCACTTATAATCAGAAAAAATATGTATTTGCATCAAATCCAATCATCTGGACAGATGGAAGTATTGTCAATCTCCAAATCACGAAAAGCATTCACACAACAGAAGAAATGCTTGGCATTTTACGCATTGTGTTAATCGCAGTAACCATTATTGCAATGATACCGGTGCTAATCTCAAGTAGTATCCTTAGTAACTTAATTACCCGTCCAATCAGATCGATGATTGATACGATGAAAGAAATTCAACAAAGTGGTCAATTCAAGCGCATCAGTTTTAAAGGTAAATCCAAGGATGAACTTGTAGAAATGGGTGAAACCTTTAATCACATGATTGATCTACTGCAGACTAACTTTGAAAAGCAGGAGCAATTCGTATCAAATGCATCACATGAATTAAAAACACCATTAACGATTATCGAAAGCTATGCCGATCTTTTAAAAAGAAGAGGGATGGAACGCCCTGACTTATTTGACGAATCAATCGAGGCCATTCATTCAGAAGCAATTAGAATGGGAGAAATGACTGAGCAATTGCTCCTCCTGGCAAAACATCAGGAACAATGGAATATCAAGCTTGAAAAAATCAACCTAATTGAATTCATGGCCGAATCAGCAAAAGTGTTTCAAAATGCCTACCATCGAAACATCGAGATCCATTCAAAAGATGAGGTTTTTGCAACTTCAGACGTACAAAAGTTAAAACAGCTATTGTTTATCTTTTTAGACAATGCGAGAAAATACAGTGATGAGTTTATAGCTGTCTACATTGGAAAAACAGGCAACGAAGCTTATGTTCGAATTGAAGATAGAGGAATTGGAATCCCAAAAAATGAACTGGAGAAAGTGTTTGACCGCTTTTATCGGGTAGACAAAGCGAGAACGCGAAAGCAAGGCGGATCTGGTTTAGGATTATCTGTAGCAAAGGAAATTGCAGATGCAATACATGTACGGATTGAAATGAATAGTCTTGAAGGCAGAGGTACAACTGTGACACTATTTTTACCGAGCAAATAACCTGCTTTCTCAGCAAGTTCTCATTTTTCAACGATATAATATAGCCAACAAAATGTTGGATGAGGTGACACGATGAAAAATAAAAAATGGATATGGACCGCCGCAGCTACTCTCGTTTTAGCTCTGATTGTCATTGTCGGATTCCAATTATGGGCGCCATCATTATCAGCCCAATCGCTAACAGAAGATGAAGCAAACAAAGCGGCACTGGATAAATACCCTGGTGACATACTAAAGACAACTAAATCTGCAGATGAATATCACGTTGAAATGCAGCTTGAAACAGGGGTCTATCATATTAGAATTGATGCAAAAAGTGGGGAGGTCAATTCTATAAAAAGGGGTGAAAAGCCCGAGGAGATCCCTAAAGAAACTCCTGAAAAAACAGCACCAAAGCAACTTACTCAGAAACAAGTCGAAGCGATAGTTTCCTCACAAGGTACGGTGAAATCAATTGATCTCGTGCAAGAAAACAACAACTCGTATTATAAAGCTGTTGTAAGTAAAAATAACGAAAACATAACATTAAAAGTAGATTCGTATTCAGGGGATATCATTAGCTCAACAAAAGAAAAACCACGTATCTTAACTGAAACCGAAGCAATCACGATTGCCGAAGAACATGTAAAAGGTACAGTAGATGAAGTTGACTTTTATGAACCACCTAATCAAACGCCATATTACCTAGTCGAAGTCGAAATAAATGAAGACCAAGAGGCCGTACTGCAAATTGACGCCTACACCCGCGAAATCAAAAACGTCTCCTGGGAGGACCATGAAGAGGACGAGGACGAAAGTGATGAGGAGGAATGAATTGTTTAATTGGGGACAGTCCCTAATCAATAGTGGGGGACTGTCCCCAACATAGTAAAACACAATGAACTCAAGGATTAAGATAGCAGGGGGACAGTCCCCACTATAAAAAGAGGGACTGTCCCCAAATAAATGAGAAAATCTAAAAACTTTCTCAGCAAATTTTAATCTTTCTTTTTCCTTCCTCTAATCTTCACTGTTTATAGTAGAGACTGTAAGACAAAACACTTAGGAGGAAAGAGAAAATGAAAAAGATCGTTACTGTTACGTTAGCTGCAGCAATTGTACTAGGTGGTTCAATAGCAATTAATCATGGATATGCACAAGAGGATAATCAGAAAAAGGCTGAGCAGACAAAGGAATTAATAGGAATTGAAAAAGCGAAAGCAGCCGCATTGAAAAAGGTAGATGGGCATGTCGAGAGCGTTGAATTAGATAGAGATTATAATGGTAAAACGTACTATGAAGTGGATATAGATAAAGATAATAAAGAATTTGATATTGATGTAGATGCATATACAGCTGAAATTATTAAGGTTGATGAAAATCGCAATGACGATGATGACGATGATGATCGTGAGGTTCAAGCTTCATCATCAGCGACAGAATCAATGATTTCAGAAGAAGAAGCAATTGCAATTGCAAAAAAGAACGTAACGGGTGAAGTTGTTAAAATTGAATTAGACGAAGATGACGGTAGATACGAGTATGAAATGGAATTAAAGACAGATAAGGGTGAAGCAGAAATCACAATTGATGCTCACAGTAAAAAGGTAGTAGAGTTGGAATTGGATAACGACGACGATGACGACGATGATGATTGATAGATAGTAGTATAAACCGGGCCTCCACGCATAAAATAGTGGGGGTCCTTTTAATGGATAAAAATAGATATCTAAGCTATGATAAAGTTAGATAAATTGGTTAATTTTAGTAGGGGGGCTTAGGAAATGTCAAATTCTATAAAGTTTGATCTCCACACACACCATCATCGCTGTGGACATGCAATCGGAACAATCGAGGATTACGTAAAGCAAGCTATTGAATATGGGCTTCATTATATAGGGATCTCAGACCATTCTCCCTATTTTTATAGTGAAGAAGATCATCTCTACCCAACAATTTCGATGGCTAAAAGTGAATTTGTCTCATATATTAATGAGGTTCTTCATCTAAAAGAAAAATATCAAGATAAAATCCATGTGTTATTAGGAATGGAAAGCGACTTCTTTCCAGATCATATTGACGTCTATAAAGATCAATATATTTTACATCCATTCGACTACATAATTGGCTCCGTTCACTATGTTCAAGACCTTAATATTTTTAAAAAAGGTCGTTGGGATGGTTTAGCTAGTCAAGAGCAGATAAAATTGAAAGAAGAATACTATGACTTAATTCAAAAATCAGCAAAAAGCGGAGTGTTTCAAATCCTCGGTCATATTGATGCGATGAAAGGATTTTATCCAGCATTTTCAGATATTGAAACAGACGTGATTGAAAAAACACTAAAAATAATCGGACAAGAAGATATCGCAATCGAAATTAATACATCGGGGAAAACAAAGGATTGTGGAGGATGGTACCCAGCAGATGACATCTTAGAACGAGCACTTTTCCACAATGTGAAAGTAACATTTGGATCAGATTCCCATAAGCCAGAAAGAATTGGCGATGAATTTGAACAAGTTCAAAAAAGACTGAAAGAAATCGGCTTTACTGAGTGGGCTTATTTTGTACAAAAGAAAAGGATTATGACTTCACTTTAATAACTAGAAAAAAGAAGTAACAAACTTAGGGCCTTTATGGCAACTAAGTTTGTTACTTCTTTTTATTTGACTATAGATCTACATCATCATCTTTTCTTCTAATCTTTTTGAAGATTAATTTTGTGATAATCAAAAACACAGCTATTACTACATATACTAAAAACAATGCAATAAATCCCCAAAGCCCAATGATAGCATCAACAAACTCCATGTTTCCTCTATTGGTTATCGCCTGCTGAATTTCGATTGCAAAAACCAATACAAACATAAATGTTAAGGTATATAAAAAAGCGATAAGATGAATCCCAAATGGAAACTCTGATAACCATTTAGAAATAACATATACACAAGCAAAGGTGAAAATGCCGATAAACCCCATAATCCAAAAATGCATGTCTTTATCAGTCATTTGAAGTCCCAGTACGTCATTCAATATAAGAATCAATATGTCATGGATGTTGTTTACAACCTCAACAAGAAACTTAATTCCTTCTCCCATTAACTCTTTCACTCGCTTCTAAAGTTTATTCTGAACCTCTATTATACCAACAATTGATAAGGATTTGCTGTTTTTCCTTAAATTGTTATTTGGTAACTGGTGAAAAAGTGGGGACAGTCCCCGACTAAGTTAATGCGATAAAGTGGGGACAGTCCCCGACTAAGTTAATGCGATAAAGTGGGGACAGTCCCCGACTAAGTTAACGCGATAAAGCGGGGACAGTCCCCCAAAACACAGTCCCCAAAACAAAGTCTCCCAATCAAAATAAAAGCAAAAGAATATTCGTCCACACCCCATCATAGTCTGTTAGTAGACAGGCAGCGAGGTGTGAACATGAGAAGACGAAATTCAAGTAAGCTTCCTATTTTGATAGTAGTTGTAGCAGTGATTTTGTTCGTGATTTTCTTTATTAGGGTTTTATCAGGTGTTGGAGAACAGGATCCAAAGGACATAGTTGAAGCTTTTTATCATTATGAGCAAGAAGGTGACTTCGGAAGTGCGTGGGAGCATTTCCACCCTGTGATGCAGGAGCGGTTTTCAAAAAATGCATACGTGACAGAGCGTTCACATATTTATATGAGCCACTACGGTGTTGAGACCTTCTCATTTGAGCTCGGAGATGAAGAGGAAGTGAAAAACTGGAAGATGGCCAAGGACGCAGAGAAGTTCTCGAATGCCTATCGTGTAGAGGTCGAGCAGACGTTTAAAAGTAAGTTTGGAACATTTAGAGTCATTCAGGATATTTATGTTGTGAAAGATGAGGAAGAGTGGAAAGTTGTGTGGGCATTTGATTAGGGGGACAGTCCCCAAAATAGAGTAAGGACTGCTCAATAGTCAGCAAAAAGATAATGTGGGGACTGTCCCCGAATTACACCTTACAACTCAAAAGTCAGTAAAAGGAGTAATGCGGGGGACTGTCCCCAGCATTACTCCTTTTCCACTTACATTCCATTAAACAAAAAGAACATACCAACTGAGAATAATATGATCACAAGTAAAAGAAGTAAGATGGAAATAACTAAGATAATCCATCCGGCCACTTTTCGGCCAGTGACTATTAAGTAAATCCCAAGTACGATTGGTCCGAATACGAACCCTAAGATTCCCCATAGCCATGGATTACGATCATGCTTTGGTGCGTCAATTGCCAAAAAGATTGCAATAGCAATGGAAATTATAAATCCAAATGAAAATTCCATAATAAATCCCTCCTCAAACAATTATCCTTAAAGGATATGGTGTTCAATCCTTTTTATTCGTATACCGAATAAAAAGTTACCACAGCCTTAATTACAGTATATGAGCCCTCATATATTGAATATTTCATTATCTTCATAGAAAATTTAATTTTCACCAAAGTAAAATTAAAATCCCACTTGTTAAAATTAGGTAAAAATCCCATAAAATAATATTTTTTACCTACTACTAAAGGTATAATGATATTTGTATAAATAACCTAAATTCGATTAAGTCAAACCCCTTTATTCCTACATCTTTGTTTTCAAACACATTAAATCCGTGAATCTACTATGTTATTCGGAGGTGTTTATCCCAAGTCATCAGTTCTAAGTAAAATGTGATCTATAGTACATAAGTCACCAATCTAAAAATAAAAATGTAAAAGAGGTGCAACGATGAAAGTTGTAAAAGATGAATATCTTATTTCAAGGGAAACACAATTAATCTACTCCGTTTATGATGAGTGCGGAAATGAAAACACCATAGTCCTTGAGCAATATCGCAAGCTAAGAGTGTTGAAGTCAGTTAAGCAATTATTAGAAGACAATTGTGAATTTCATGGTTGCACTCTCGAAGGAAAGTTTGGAGCTGCTAGGACCGTATTAAAGGGGAAAAGAATGCTGCCACTATGTTTATCCGCAACATTTCGGATTTGTTTGTTCCCGACACATTCAGCAGAAAAATCAGAATGTATGTGGATTTCAGTCAATCACATTCGAGAAATTATTCCTTATAAGGATCGAGCAATTATTGTATTTGAGAACTATGATAAAGTAGTTGTTTCAGTTAGCTATGATGTGTTAACAATGAAAAAAGCATTTGCTTCAGATCTCCTAAATACGTATATTAACAATCATGATAAGCTGGAGAATACATTAAATCTTGACAGGACATCAAATCCATTATTAGGTATAGATCGATTACCATCATAAATCAGTATAAAAAATGTCAGCCCGTTATGGACTGACATTTTTGTGTTAATTAGTACTTGCTGTATTTGTAGTAATCTCTAAATGCTCTTTTAACTGATTCGATAAGGCTAAACGCTCTTCCTCTGGAACGATATAATAGTAAATACCGTCAATTTTATCCCCTGTACCTTTTACTTGAAACTGTTCAAGGTTTGCGCTAGCCGCTTTATAGTTAGCTTGAATTTCCCACATTTCATCAAATGTTAGGTTTGTTTTTACATTGTCACGTACTACTCCGAACATATCACCAAACTTTGTGATTGATGAAACATTTGCACCTTTTTTAATAACTGCTTCAATTACTTGACGCTGACGGTCTTGACGACCGAAGTCACCACGTGGATCTTCATAACGCATTCTTGTATAGGCTAATGCTTTTTTACCATCTAAAGAAGTAGTACCTTTCGTGAAATGGTAACCTTCGTAAGTGAAATCAAGTGTGTTATTAACTTCTACACCACCCACAGCATCAACCGTATCCTTAAAACTCTCCATGTTAATTTTCACAAAGTAATCAACAGGGACATCGAGAAAGTGCTCAACTGTGTTGATTGCCATTTCTGTTCCACCAAAAGCATACGCGTGGTTGATTTTGTCCTGTTTCCCTTTACCAACAATCTCAGTTCTTGTATCACGCGGAATACTTACCATTTGCGTTGTATTCGTATTAGGATTTACAGTCATTAAGATTAAGGAGTCAGAACGACCTGCATCACCTTCACGCTCATCAACACCCATTAATAGAATTGAAATTGGGTCTTTTTCAGTAAATTCAACTTCTTCCGTTCTCTTTTCAGACTTTTCTCTGTCAATATCCTCATGAATACTAGCAACTGTATCTGCGGCAGATTTATAAAGGTAAAATGCATAACCACCTGTACCTAAAACAAGCACACCGATAATACTAAGCATTATCCATAGTAACTTCTTCTTTTTCTTTTTTGTTTCGCGCATTTATCGTTCATCCTTTTTTTATTTAATTTAATTAATTAGTCTATAAAGATTATAGTTCTCTCCTACTTTTATCACAATCCTTTTTTGTAAAAAAATGTTTCCAGTTATAAGACGATAGGTAATAAAAAAAGTTTCATAATTTTGTAGAAATTTGTCTAATAATTCTTATATGCAGAATCTTAAATAAAAATTATAATGAATCCTGACAATATATAGAAAGTTATAGGAGGAAAGACGAACTTGACTAGACGTTTCGTTTCATTATCACTCGTTGTTACATTACTATTTACTCTCATTACCCCATTCTTATCAACTGCGGTTGCCGCTAATGAAAGCATGACAATTTTACCAGCAGAAAATATTGAGAGTGGAATTAAGCTTCAATGGAGTACAATTTCTACATATCAATCAGAAGAAAACTTTACTCTATTGAAAAATACAGAAGAAACTTCTTTGCCTTTAGTAGAAGTCATTGAGTCATCAGAAGATCAAGATGGGAATCTCCATAGAACCTATCAGTTCGTTGATCAACAAGTGGTAGTAGGTGAAACGTATAAATATACTGTGCAAAAAACTGGCGATTCAAAGCTTCAAACACAACCAATTGAAGTTACTTATGAACTAGTTAAGGAAGCATTAGCCCCATTCGAAATGAACACGACAAGTGTAACAGACCACTCAATCAAGGTTTCATGGTCAGAGTTCCTAGAAGCTGATCGTTATCAAGTCGTTGTTGACGGCAAGATTATTGAGGAAGTCAACCAAGCTGGTTCTTATGAGCTAAAGGATCTTCAAAGTGGGACAAGCTATTCTGTTAGCATTAGAGCAATTGGTGATGGTGCTATTTTGAAAGAGGCATTAGGAAAAATTACCACTGCACAAAAGCCTGAAGAAGAAAGTGTAGATACTACCAGTGTTATCGAAAGCAAAGAAAAGGTAAGTATAACAGCTTCTGAACCTTCAGGTGAGCTTGTTACAGTACCTGATTCTGCTTTAAAGCGTGAAATTAAAGCAGCTCTACAATTGAAACGTGATGAAATTTATGTATCAGATATGGAAAGCTTAACGACGTTAGATGCATCTTACAGTGGAATTAAAGATGTGACAGGATTAGAAAAGGCGATAAATTTAACAAAGCTTGAATTGGCAGGAAATGATATCAAGGGTGCCGCTGCATTACAAGGATTAACAAAGCTTAACTACCTTGATCTTACTTCTTTCCAAGGAGAAAACATTGAATTTTTAACATCATTAACAAACTTAAAAACTCTTATACTCGCAGAATCATTGGTAAATAATGTAGCACCAATCGCAACGCTTGCTAGCCTAGAAACGTTAGATATTAGCTACATAGAGGTTGCAACAATATTACCGCTGCAGCAGCTAACCAATTTATCTACATTAACAATTTACGGTGAGCTTTATTTTACTCTAATTGATGAGGTACAATCACTTGAGCGCGAAGGTCTAACGATTGACCACGATGATTCATATAAGATGTACATCACATCAATAAAGGCGAATGAAGAGAGAGCAATCATTAGCTGGGAATATGATGATGAGGAATCTGTAGCTTATTATGAGGTAAAAGTTGCTGATAAGGTAACAATGGTAGACCCTGATGAAGTTGGGAACCAAATAACAGTTGAGACACTTCAGCAAAATACAGAATACTCAGTAGAGATTTTTGCTTATAACAACAAGGATGAGCAAATCGGAAAAGCTGTTTCTACGTTTAAAACTCTTTCAGCTCCTGTAGGAGAAAAAGCTGTATTTAAGGATGCACAACTAGAGAAAGCAATAAAAGCTGAATTTGGTTTAGAACGTGATATTTTTATTAGTGACTTAAAAGGACTAGAAGAACTATATCTCGACAGTAAAAGAATTAAAGATTTATCAGGTATTGAAGCAGCAACTAATCTCAGAAGCTTAAGCTTGTCTGGAAACAGAATATCTGATTTAACACCACTCGCTTCATTAAAAAACCTAAGAGATCTATATGTAGATGGAAATCCGCTTGTGACTTTCACTGCATTAAAAGGGCTAACGAATTTAGAAAGTTTACACTTAGGTGAAACAGGAATAAAAGATCTGTCTATTTTAGCAGATTTGCAAAACTTAACTGATCTTTCTCTAAATGGAAACAATTTAGAGAGCATTGAAACACTGCCAGCACTTGAAGGTCTTAGCTACTTATCGCTTTACGAAAATGATTTAAAAGATCTTAAAGGAATTGAAAAATTAACACAGCTGGAATATATCGATGTGGATGATAACCCTATTAGCTCGCTCGCTGATATTCAGCAGCTGACAAAGCTAGAGAGTATTAATTTAAGTTATACAAGCATTGAAAAGATTGATGAATTGCTGAAATTTGAGCGGCTTCAATATGTAACTTTATATGGAACAGAACAACTCGATTTATCAGAAGGGTCAGCCGCTCAGCAAGTAATTGAGGAGCTTATCGCAAATGGCGTAATGGTTGATTATGAAGGTGCTGAAGAGGAAGAATGGCTTGAAGTCTATATTAATACAATAACAGAAGATTCACTTTCACTTTATTGGGATTATTACGGTGAACAAGAAATTAAAATGTATGAGGTATACGTCAATGGTGAACTTCACAGCGAGTTATCAGGTGAAGAAAACTTCTTAGAATTAGATGGTCTTAAACCAGCTACTGTGTATGACTTAGAGGTT
Source organism: Metabacillus sp. KUDC1714 (assembly GCF_014217835.1). NCBI lineage: Bacteria > Bacillati > Bacillota > Bacilli > Caryophanales > Bacillaceae > Metabacillus > Metabacillus elymi. The sequence continues at coordinate 1,392,341 of NZ_CP055263.1, read as the reverse complement.
AAGGCATATAACGGTGATGGAGATCTTGTTCTTAGTTCGAATATCTCTGAAATGACATGGTCTGAGCCAACAGGTGAAACCGTACCATTTAAGGATAACAATTTACAAGAGCTTATTAAAGAACAGCTTGGACTTGATCGTGATTTAAGAGTAAGTGACTTAGAGAAGCTAACCTCGTTATCTTTAATTGAGTCAGATATTAAGGATCTTTCTGGCTTAGAGATTGCAAGCAACCTATATGATTTTTATGTATTTGGAAATGCATATACTCTAGACTTATCACCGCTTAAGAATTTATCAGAGCTAAGCTATGTTCATATTGAAGATGCAGATTTAAAGAATTATTCAATTTTAAAGGATTTAAAAAAGGTAAGTTCTTTAGCTATCGTCAATAGTAATCTATCTGATATCTCCTTTTTAAGTGGAATGACTAATCTGCAAGATCTGACATTAATAAATAATAGTATACAAGATATTTCCGCTTTATCAGGATTAAGAAAACTTAACTTTATTAGTCTTGCAAATAATAAAATAGAGGATCTATCGCCACTATCAGGATTGAAGGAAAATCTTAATTATTTCGATGTAAGTGGAAACCTAATTAAGGATCTTTCAAGCCTTGCAGAGTTAGAAAACCTATATTATTTAATTTTAGATGAAACGAAAATTTCAGATTTAACACCTTTACTTGAATTGCCAAGCCTAGAATATGTTTCGTTATACAATATTGCAACACTTGATGTAAATGATAAGGATAATGCCAGAGTATTTGCAGCTCTAAAGGATTGGGGCGTTCAAGTAAATCTTGACGTAGATAATAGTCCTGAGCTAAATATCGATGAAGTAACTGAAGACTCTATTTCAATTTCATGGGATCCAATGCTACCAAAAGGTACAGGCACTTACAACGTTTCTCTATATTCAGATGACGGAGAACTTGTTGAGGACGTAGAGCTTGATAGTAATGAAACTAGCTATCAATTTTTGAATCTCTCACCAAATACTAATTATTACATTGAGATTAATGTTGAAGAAGATGAGTATTATGGCTTTTTATCTGCAGATGTGACAACCTTACCTGTAGAAGGATCAGTTAAGGATGTTAGTCTGTATGTGTACAAAACAGTCGATCTTCCTGAGGTTGATGCGACATTTGACCTTTACGGAATCGATGAAGAAACAGAGAATATTTATTACTTTGGTTGGTCTGATGAACAAGGAAGATTAATTGACGTTTCAACAGATGAAGAAATGGATATAGTGGAGCTCCCTGTTGGAAATTACGAAATAACGTTTGTGACAGCGGATGGAGAAGAAGTAACCTTCCAGTTTGAAATAAACGGAACGGAAGATTACCTAGTAGATCCAATTCTCTTTCTGTTAGAAGATAGTGACGATAATCCAGTAACAACACCTGGTGATGGTCAAGATGGGGGCGTGGATCCTCAAAAGCCAACTCCTGACGGTGAAAATCCAGCTAATGGAAATAATTCATCTATTGGGGAAAAACCAGTAGATTCGAACAACATCATTACTGAACCTGTTAAAGTTGAAAATAAGAATCAGCTTCCTAAAACAGCCACTATAGTGTATAACCTTTTAGCAGTGGGACTCATTGTCCTAGCTTTAGGAGGAGTAATACTTTTTATTCAGAAAAGAAAACGCGTAACTAATATGTAAATGAGAAAGAAGGGAACCGAGTGGTTTCCTTCTTTTTTGAGTCTTTTTCTTATTTATGTCTATAAAAGCTTAAAAAAAGTAATTTTATGCCGAAATAATAATAGAAGTCACTATATAAGATTAGAGAAGGAGTTTAATCTAACGATGGTAGGCACAGAGTTATCACAGCATTTACAGCAATTAGAGGAACAACTAACTAAATTGATGAAAAGCTATCAAGATTACGAGTCTAGGAACAGTCAAAAAGAGCAAAAAACAATTCCATTATTACGTCATATTCTATACGTAGCAGCAATTATCTTCATTAGTATTACTGCAACCTTTGTAATTTGCTCATTTATCGTTGATGCAAGGAAGTTTATTACATATATTGCTGCGGCTCAAGCGATCCTTTCTATTGGTTTTTATATGGTTTTTGTGAGAAAAATGACAAAGGACATGGAAAAGGAGCAAAAGCCACAGCTAAAATCAAGTTCAACAAATTCAATCTATGAACTTGACCAACAACGATTTGCGATTTTAAAAGAGCTTGCAGCATCGCCAATTCCTCATAACTATATTACTCCAACTGCGATTACAAAAATGAATCAGTTTGTGAAAAGCGGTATGTGCATAACTATTGATGAATGCACAACTCAATTTAATCGAGAATCAAAAAAACAAAAGCATGAAGAAGAGCTAAAGCTTATTCAAAAATTACAAATGATTTCCTATCATTGAAAAATAGAAAATCCATTTCTTGTTATTTAGGAAATTTAAAATTCTTGTACTGTGGTTAAGCGCTAGGCATTCAGCTCCAGCGCCTAGCCCCACTAGGGTCTAGCTAATTTAGAATTGAACGCAAAGGACGCCTTCTATTCTAAATCATCTTATGCTTGTCGGTGCTGTTCAAGACGCTTGCACTTTTGTTATTATGGAAATTATTGTAGAATCAATGTTTTTGTGTATAATTTTAGATAGAAATATGTCGAAAATTGGGGGATAGCATTGTGAAAAAGCTTTTAGTTTTTCTAACACTAATTTTGTGCGTGGCAGTAATTATTTTTGGTAATCTCCATTGGAATAATAAAATTTCCGCACAGGGTGAGAAAGTGACAAGCACTAGTAAGTCAGTACCTTTACAGGAAGAGCCTGAAATTGAGATAGATGTTGAAAAGTATTCTAGTAATCTACCTAAAAATCTCCAAGATAAAGTAAGTAATGCTACAAGTACTGGTAAACAGCTAAAGCTTGTGATTTTTGGAACCTCTGATGCAAAAGGGGCTTGGTCAGAACAATTTAGCAAGGAATTAAAGACTACATATGGTGAGAATGTATTCGAAGTAACCATACTTTCAACAGGTGACAAAACAACTCGTGATGTCATAAAGGACCAATCCTATGAGGGAATTAACGAATTGAACCCTGATATTCTATTATTTGAACCATCGATGCTAAAAGATAATGGACATATTGGAATTGAAAATACTTTGGATAATATTCAAAAAATGGTTGATTCGTGGCTAGAGGCAAATAAAGATATGACACTTATGATTCAGCCTCCAAATCCTCTATATGCTGCAACCTACTATCCAATTGAGGTATCACAATTAATGGCTTATGCGGAAGAAAATGAAATGATTTATTTAAATCATTGGGAGAATTGGCCTGATTTAGATGATGTGAAAATGAAGGATTATTTAACGGATTCGAAAGCGAATGAAAGTGGAAATGAAGTTTGGGCGGATTATTTATTGAATTATTTTATTGCGAAGTAATTATTGATACTTTAATGCTAAACTACAAAATGCATCGAAAGAATTAATCTTTCGATGCATTTTGTAGTTTTCGTATTTATTTTAAGATGCTAGCGTTAAATTTCCATACAAAGCCTATTCTTCCTAAGAAGTCAATTTTATACCAGTTTCCTGTTTCTTCTAGTATTGGATAAACAACTCCTTTATTTATCTTTCCAAAAGTAATCTGTTTTCCTGTAATATTTTGTTTCACATATAAATCTGATATGGCTGTTACTTTTATTGAACTACTTGTGGAACCATTATTTAATGAAGGCACTGAGACATTTGTAAGATATCTTGTTTCATCCTTTTTTATATATCCCAATGTATTACCTATCTTCACCTTATACCAGTTTACAAATTGGTCATCTATTATTGGATATACTTCATCCTTGTAGAGGGTACCAATTGTATCATTTCCGGTCATATGCTTGTAGACATCTATATTATTCTTGGGTGAGAAATAACCTTCATCCAATGATGTATTTGCTTTCCACACATAGCCTATTCGACCTGAAAAGTCAATTTGATACCAATTTTCAGATTCACTAATAATAGGATATGATATTCCTTTCTGAATCTTACCAATCGTAATTTGATTTCCTTCTGTATTCGCCTTTACATATAAAACATTTTTCGCCGTAAATGACTTTGAGAGTGCTTTACTATTAGTTAACTTATTACGATCTATTGTGGAAACGCCTTTTGTATTTGCCTTTTTGATATACCCATAGGTGCTACCTAGTTTCACTTTATACCAATTAATAAATTCATCTTCTATAATTGGAAATATTTCTCCCTTATATAGAGTACCGATTGTAGCATTTCCGGTCATATGCTTATAAACTGGAATGCTTTTTGTTGGAGAAAAATAATTATACTGTTTTTCTGTATTTTCCTCCTTATCATCTGTCATTCCCTTTGTGAACTCTGAAATCGTTTTGTTTAAGCTTCCTTTTTCACTAATAATGATATGCGGGTTTAATTTAGGATCTAATTGTTTCATTATTTTAACTAAGCTGTCCTTATAAATTGCCACGCACCCTAATGTATATTGCGTCTTAGAAGTCCTTGTATGAAGAAATATTGCACTTCCTTTCCCTTTAAGGATAGGAGAAGTATTGTAATCAATGACTACTGCGTGGGAATACAAGGAATGTGTTAATTTTTCATAAGAATTCCATCTTTTATCAGCGTTTCCTTTGTAATAAATCATTTTATTATAGTCGTTAGATTTTACATCATCTATCCAATAATAATATTTGTTGGTTTTTGTATAAGGCAGTTTTAAACCTGAAGGCTTTGTTGCTGTACCGAAAGAAGTAGAGAGATTGTAGACACCTTTTGGCGTTTTCCCGTCTCCTTCCTTCTTATTTGTGGTTATTCCGTTTTTTCCCACTACACCACTCATTTTAGAATATACTCTTACCCATTTGCCGTTTTTCTTATTATAGAAAGAGACTTCTGCGTTCCTAGAACTTGTTTTATCCGTTGTAGCAATAATTACCTGACTTATACCACCTTTAAGTTGATTTAACTGACTTTCAACTGAAGGTGTTGCAGCACTTGTTTGAATTGATATGAATGGGGAAATTGCAATAATCAATGTTAATAGGAAAATAAGCATTGCTCTTCTCATTATTATCTTTCTCCTCGCTTAGTCTTTTCTTAAAATTATAGTGCTTTCTTAGTGATTAGAAAAGAAAATCCTTTAGAAAGAGTATTCGTACAATATAACTCTAGGTACAAAGACTTGTTTGAAAGTTAGCAATTATACTTGAAATAAAATGTTTTTTAGGAGTTATTTTTTCACTTGGAGAGTTTGTAGGTACAGGGAGATGAGGTTGATAAAGGCAAAAGTATTTCGTCTAATTAAAGTTATTGCTGTTGTTTAAATTGATGGAAATAGAATACTGTTTGGGAAGACGAATGGTTAGCCCTTCCGATAGAAAGGGCTTTTTTTAAAACATTTTAGACCATGTTATTGGACCTACAATACCATCTACGCTAAGACTATTATTCTTTTGATACTTTATTACAGCTGCCTCTGTCTTGGGTCCAAAAATTCCGTCTACAGTTACACCAACAATCTGTTGGATTCTTTCTACGTTCTTACCTCTTGATCCCTTTTTTACTAAGTCACCAGGATAAGCAACATTATTATTCTCAATAGTAATATCTAACTTTTTTAATGTTACAGGACCTACGATACCATCAACAAGAATACCTTGTTGTTTTTGAAAGGCACGTACTGCTTTCTCTGTCTCTTCTCCAAACACACCATCATTTCCATAACGATCTAAACTAAAACCCTTTGACATAAGTTGAGATTGAATATTCTTAACTTTTTCTCCACGGTCTCCAAAATCTATAAACTTACTATTACTCTTTCTAACTTTATATCCATTATCCTTTAAATAACCTGAGTCGTCTTTAAAATATTCAGCTACTTTTCCTTTTCTATCTAAGTAACGGATATATACACTTTCTAGAATATCATTATCAAACGTAATAGAAACATGGTATTTGAGCTTACCATTCTTTATTCCATCCACATCAACTGCATCATTGTTTGGATTATCAAACTCATAACTTTCAACTTTACCAATTATATAAGTCCATGATTCATGACTATTCAAATGGTTAATTCCTTTTGTATACTCATTACCTAATGCTTGTTTAACTTGTGATTTCGACATACCAGCGCCTAAGTTTTTCTTCAAGTATTCTAGATCAATATTTGCATTTACTTGCGCACTAGATGTTGCCGCATGAGTTAATGATGGATCAAGATTTAATGCGAACAATGGAGTTGCTAGTAATGTTGAAATAAGTATTTTCTTATACATAAAGATGCCCCCTTATTTGTATTCCCTTATATAAGACGTATAAGAAGGGGGAAAGTTTCAAAAATATTACAAATATTACAAATTAATCTGGGAACTTATCCTGAACCCTACAAAACAAAAGAGCCACCGAATGGCAGCTCAAAAATAAACTATGTGGCTTTTTTTGCATAATTGTTAATTAGTTATTCCAGACCAGTCACCTATGGATTTTTTCAATCACAAAAAACCTTTACTACTGCCTTTTTAATATATCGAGGTTCGTGAACACAAAGTGTTGGCATATGTGCATCTTCAGGTGAAAAGATAGTAAAGTATCCTTGTTTCACCAACAATAAGTCACCATTACCTTCAAGAAACATTAGATCTTTTTCTTTATGTTGTTCAACTACTTCCATTGCCTCAATATTTGCATAACCCATTCTTTCCTCGCCATTTATCATAAATTGAATATCGGTATATTTATGATGAGATTCCCAACGTCCTTGTTCAACGTCTATTGTCTCGTACTCCTGAATCATAACAAAAATATTATCTTCTTCAATTTCGTATTTACCAGGAGTTAATGAATTCAAGTCGTTATCAAAAAGAAATTGTAGTCCTTTTTTTATACGAGGATGCAGTCCATAATATATTTCAGCATTTGAAAGTTTGTCGATAATCAATGTTATCCCCCATTAATTCATAATAAAGTCAATTATTAATTATAAGGTATATAAAATATGATTACCATTTTATTAGGAAGTTTATGTTGGGATTATCTCCAAATGAGACATAATAAAAAGTAATCTAGGCAAAACCCTATTTATTTGGATCTTGATTATTAATGTATTTTCGATCATTTCATTCCTTTGAAGTACTTCTGCCTACCCAGTTGCGGTTATCGTTAGAGGATAGACTATTATTAAGAAAATATCCTTGTTAAATTAATTTTCTTAATTGTTAGGGGAAGACTATCATTACTTGATTCTTTACAGTTAGGATAATATTAAGTAAAATTATCCTTGGAAATTTTGTTCGAATTGATCATACTAAATAGGTCTTATCTGCTTGTTTAATGGAGAAAATGAATATTTTGTTTTGTAAGCAGTCTTTAATTTGCTATATTTAATAGGTAATAGAGAAATGTCCTTAAGTTTTTATAAAAAATGAGAAAATTGTATGGAGGTAATCCTTATGTCAAAAGAAGTTATATTAAATGATATAAAATTTGGTGGGAAAAACCCATTTGTATTAATTGCAGGCCCTTGTATGATTGAAGATGAATCACTTGTCTTATCTACAGCAGAAAAAGTAAAAGAGTTAACAACAAAGCTTGGTATTCCGTATGTATTTAAAGCTTCATTCGATAAAGCGAACCGTTCTTCAATACATTCCCATCGTGGACCAGGTCTTGAAAAAGGGCTAGAAATTCTAGCTAAAGTAAAGGAACAATTTGATTTACCAGTTACATCTGATATTCATGAGCCAGGACAAGCAGCAGTAGCAGCTGAAGTTCTAGATATCCTACAAATTCCAGCTTTCTTATGTAGACAAACAGATTTATTAGTAGCTGCAGGAAAAACTGGAAAGATCGTCAATGTGAAAAAAGGTCAATTTTTAGCACCTTGGGATATGAAAAATGTTGTAACGAAATTACGTGAAACAGGTAATGATAATATTCTTTTAACTGAAAGAGGTTCAACATTTGGTTATAACAATTTAGTGGTAGATTACCGTTCACTTATTACGATGCGTGAACTTGGTGTTCCAGTTGTTTTTGATGCTACACATAGTGTTCAAATTCCAGGTGGTAATGGTACAACTACTGGTGGAAAACGTGAATATGTTCCTTATCTATCTCGTGCAGCTGTTGCTGTTGGTGTAGATTCAGTCTTTATGGAAGTTCACCCTAACCCAGATGAGGCGTTATCTGATGGACCAAATACTGTTAAATTAGAAGAACTAGAAAATATACTTAAGCAAATCAAAGAAATTGACAATATCATGAAGCTTTAATTTTATTAGGAGGTATGAAGATGGCAAGTAGCAAAATTTCTACAAGTTATCTTTCAAGTTTTAATGATGTATTAGAGCAAGAAGCTGCTGCAATATTAGCTTTAAAAGAAGTACTAGAGGAAGAAACAATCAATCGTACAATCGAGATGATCCTTGCTTGTAAAGGAAGAGTTGTCATTACTGGTGTGGGGAAATCAGGTATTATTGGTAGAAAAATGAATGCAACCTTGGCTAGCACTGGTACACCATCTCTTTTTCTCCATCCAGCGGAAGGATTGCATGGAGATTTAGGTATGGTAACAAAGCATGACATCGTGATTGCTATTTCAAATAGCGGTGAATCTGATGAGGTGCTTAGACTAATTCCTTCTATCAAGAAAATTGGTGCTAAGATGATTGCAATTTCTAAAAATACAAAATCTACTTTAGCAATAAAATCAGATTTAGTTCTTAGTATTGGAAATGTAACTGAGGCTTGTCCGCTCGGTCTTGCTCCAACAACTAGTACGACAGTAACCTTAGCACTAGGGGATGCACTTGCGATCGCTTTATTAAAGGCAAGAGATTTTAAGCCAGAGGATTTCGCAGTGTACCACCCAAGTGGTGCATTAGGGAGAAAGCTATTATTAACAGTGCATGATGTTGTTAGGTCTACAAATAAAAACCCAATTGTTCAGGGTGATGCTACGATTAAAGAGGCGCTATTCCTAATGACAGCTCAAGGAATGGGCGCAACAAGTGTTGTCGATACAGAGGATAAATTAGTGGGAATCTTAACAGATGGTGATATTAGAAGAGCATTTGCTCTATCAGATAATCTCTTATTATCAAATGTTGATGAGCTTTGTAATCGAAATCCGATTGTTATTACCGCTGATTTACTCGCAGTTGATGCACTTAAAATAATGGAAGAGCGCAAAATTAATGTACTTCCTGTAGCTGATTCAAATCATCGTCCAATTGGGATGATTCACATTCATGATTTAATGAATTTAGGAATATAGGGTGCTTATATGAATATTAAATTGATCGTTTTTGATGTTGACGGCGTATTAACAGATGGAAAGCTTTACATTGGCTCAGATCGCGAAGAATATAAAGCCTTTCATACGCAAGATGGAATGGGCATTAGTCTAGCACATTATGCTGGGATTAAAACAGCAATCATTACCGGAAGAACTTCTGAGTCTGTTCTAAAAAGAGCGGAAGAATTAAAAATAGATTATGTTCATCAAGGTATCCATGAAAAGCTTGAAGTCATGGAGCAAATTATGAATGACTTAAATATAACCTTGGAAGAAGTTTGTTATGTCGGAGATGATATTAATGACCTTCCAATCCTACAAGTTGTAGGATTTTCCGCGGCACCACTTGATGCAGTGCCAATTGTAAAACAGCATGTTCAGTACATCTCGACTGAAACGGGTGGAAATGGAGCAGTACGCGAGATTATCGACCATATTCTTAATCAAACGGTTGATTACAATGCTCTATTACAGGATTATTTAAAAGGTAAATTTAAGATTACCCAATAATTTTAAAAGTGATTCCGTCATATTTAGTGGATTAAAATAGAACCTTAGCCCAATTTATACTATTGGGCTAAGGTTTTTTATGTTACCTTGGTAATTGTAAAAAATGAGTATAGTACATTTATCTTCCTCCTAATTAGTTAATTCGTTCACTTTTTTCATTTATTAACAAAAACATTAAATATTTAGTTATGATAGATATTAATAGTAAAATGGTTTTCTTAAAATATTTATTTTTAACCCGAATTCAGCTTCTTTTTAAAAAAGTAAATAAAAGTAATGCAAAAGTGAGGGAATAGGATGAAGTCAGTTTTAAATATACCAGTGTTTGTTATGTGTTTTTTAGCTTTTTTTATTGGTTTTCATTTATTAGTATTATCTGTAAACGCTGAAACGGATTTATCAAAACAGGAGTTGCTAAAAAGTGAAAATGCTAGTAAAGAAGAAAAGGAATCAAAATTACTAGTTTCGTATAAAAAAGGTGCGAATTTAGAGAAGAGTATAAATAAAGCACTCCTGAAGGATAAAAAAACCTTTAAAAATTTGAATATAGATGTGATAACCTTAGATAATCGTAAGGATAAAGATAAATTAATCGAGGAACTTAAGAGAAATAAAGCTATACAAAATATTGAAGAAAACAACACTCGACAATTATTTTCTCTTCCAAATGATCCCTATTATAAACAACAAGGCTATATTGAAAAGCTAGAATTACCTTATACATGGGATATCATGGACGCTCAACCTACTAATGAGGTTGTAGTTGCAGTTTTGGACACGGGTTTAGATACTAAGCATGAGGATTTACAAGGAATTGTGGCTCCTGGGGGCTATAATTTTATAAACAACAGTTCTAACATTTATGATTTAAACGGGCATGGAACAGCAGTAAGTGGGGTAATTGCTGCTAATACAAACAATGGAAAAGGAATTAGCGGTGTAAGTGGAAATGCTAATGTAAAAATTCTCCCTTTGCAGATTGCTCATTCTGATGGTGTAATTTATCAGGAGGACGTTTTAAAGGCAATAGACTATGCGATTGAAAAAAATGTAGATATTATGAATATGAGTTTTGGAGGAACAACATCTTCAACGATTGAGCAAGAGGCGATAAAACATGCTGTTGATAATGGAATCACAATTGTGGCATCTGCAGGTAATGAAGGAAATACGAAATACGTGTATCCAGCATCATATGAAGGTGTTATATCAGTAGGGGCAGTTGATGAATCAAACTCCATTTTTACTTTTTCTAATAGAAATGATAACGTTGATATAGTAGCTGATGGGAGCGTTACCTCAACTAGTGTCAATAGTACTTATGATCAATGGGTTGGAACTTCCTTTTCAGCACCTATAGTCTCAGGAGTTGTAAGTCTATATAAATCACTTGACTCAACCTTATCTCCGAATAAAATTAGTGGAATTTTAGAGTATACTGCTGTTGATTTAGGTAAGTCAGGGAAAGATTCCATATATGGATATGGATTAATAAATCCTAAAGCATCTGTTACGTATTTGCTCCATCCGATCCCGAGCCAACCAAAAGTTGATCAAATAGGTGATAATGATGTCAAACTTACTGGTAAATCTATAAATATTGGATTTCAAATTGTCGCTTCTGTAAATGGAAAAACAATAGGAAGTTCAAAAATAAATGATGATGGTAGTTTTTCAATCAGTATTCCAAAACAAAAGGTTGGAACAATCATTAAAATTATCTTAAATAATAATGGATTAGAAAGTGAACCATATTCATTAAAAGTTATAGATAACACCCCACCTGCTATCCCGAATATTGGAAAATTTACAAATAAGACTACAACGATAACAGGGAAGGCAGAAGCGAATTCAACTGTTAAAATTAACAATGGGAAAACTGTTATTAAATCTACAACGGCATCATCAACTGGTACTTATTATATGACAATTTCACCGCAAAACGTAAACACTGTATTATCAATTATTTCTACTGATCGTGCGGGAAACAATAGTAAATCTCTTACTATAAAAGTTACGAACGAGGGAGTCTTTGAGGTAAAACAGGCAGTTTCTCTTGCGAATAATGTTAAAGTCTTAAATGGATATTTGCCACATAATAAATTGGTAGGATCTCTAGAAAATGGAGAAGCTGTTAAAGTCATTGATTTAAAGAATGGTTATTATCGTGTCATTGGTGCAAAAACTAGAGGATGGGTACATCATAGTTACTTACTAGCAATACCAACGAAATTTATTTATTACGGAACTGTAAGTGCATCATCTGCGTCATTACGAAATGGTTTTAAGGATCATAATAAAGTAATTGCAACACTAGCTAACAATGAGCCATTAACGATTATTGAAACAAAGGAAGGGTATCACAGAGTCATAGCTTCCTATACTAGAGGCTGGGTAAAAGCAACAGATGTAAAAGTGACGTTAAACTCTTTGCCTTATCCGGTAAAATCAGGTTTTATAAAAACTAGTGAAGCAGCATTGAAAAATGGTTATATGCCATGGAACTATATTACAGGACACTTAAAAAAGGAAGAGGCAGTTCAACTAATTGACCTTAAGATGGGATATTATCGTGTTATTACGAAGGACGGTAAAAGAGGGTGGGTTCATTATACCAATATTAGGATGTAGATAATCGGTAAACTAAGCTTTTCTATAATTAACGGTCTAAATAGGGGAGACAGATTCTCCCCTAATAAGTGGTACTATATAATAAAGTCTTGGCGCATACTTACAATTTACAAGCCTATTGTCAATGAGTCATAAGAAGAGGTTGCTTAAAGTTGTTTTTGCATCCTCATAATCTGCATAATCTATTAATCCTTTTTCGAACATTTCCTCTAGCCTTTGAAACCCATTTGGTACCTGCCCAGATGAGATTTCAAAAAGTTCATCCCAGACTTTTTCATTTTGTTCTATTTCCATTAAACATTCCCCTTTCATTAAAAAATGTAAAAATAGAAAGATATAATCATTATTACACTTTTTGTTGGAAAATAAACAATAAGAACCAAATTGAGATTCTTTGATTACAAAATTTATTCCTTTGTATAGTTGAATATGATAGGGAAATGCTGGAATGAAAAATAACCTACCGAATCATAAATTCGGTAGGTTATTTTCAATTTTGTTATTGAATTTTCTCTTCTTTAACTTCAGGTTGTTCAGATGTTGTTTCTGGACTAGTTTCAGTGCTAAGCATTTTTGACATGTTCTGTTGAGGAGAATATGGGACAAGAGTTGCATCTGTTTTGACCCAATATTCTTTTCCAGAATATTCGACTAAAATCCAATCTTTCCAAGTTTGCTTTCCGGTAACAACTGAATCCTTAGCAATTATCAGACTTTCAGCGGTTGTAGAAGGAATTGTAAACCCTCTTTTCTCTTGTGAGAGCTCATACTGTTGATTGATTGCTGTTGGATGATAGTCTGTTATAACAGAAGCACTAGAAATCCAGCGTTCACCATTTACCGTATTAAACGCGTACCAGTTTCCTCGTTGACGAGTTGCTTTTACAATCATAGGTTCAACAGATTCATTTGTATTGCTTCCGTATGAAGGAAGTGTAAATAGTGTTTTTCTTGTTATTAAAACAAGTTCTTGATCGATAGGCTCTGTTGATTGTTCAACTGTAAATGGCTTTAATACGCTATCAGTTCTTAACCAGTATGTTTGCTGATCATAAATAACTGATGTCCAGTCTTCCCATTCACTTGTTGCTTGTACAATTGTACCAACAGGTATTGATCGAACAGCTGCTGATCCTGATGGAATGCTGTGTGCAACCTTTGGTCTTACAAGTTCGTATTGTGTATTTATTTTATTTGTTTGGTTGTCAGTAATAGCAGATGAATGACTTACCCATTTAGTACCATAAGATGTTTTAATTCCATACCAATTATTCATCTTTCTTACTACTTGATATGTTCCTGCTTTAACTGATTTACCTGAATTAGATCCATATGAAGGGAGGTTGAATAATACTTTATTCGTTAATAATACAATTTCTTGGTTAACATTCTCTGTAGAGTTATTAACATTAAATGACTCTAATGTGTGATCTTTTCTCATCCAGTAATGCTTACCGTCAAATTGTACGCGAATCCATCCATTCCATTGTTGTGTAGCATTTATAACAGTATTTTTTTGCAATGATGTTCTCTTAGCTGTATAGACTGGAGCTTCCCAAGCTACTTTTGGAACTAATAGTTTATATGTTTCGTTAATTGTAGTTGGAGAATAATTTTTTAGTACAGATGCATCTGTAATCCATCTATCACCATAAGTTGTATTAATTAAGTACCAATTATTCCACTTCTTTTTAGCCGTTACGATTTGTTGGTCAATTAATACCTTTGTATTTTTATTTTGTAAAGGCATGCTGAATAGTGTTTTCTTAGTAAGTAACAATAAAGGTTCATTAACATTAGAAACTTCTCCATATACGAAACTAGATGCATATACCCAAGTTTTTACTGTACCTGTTGATACTCGCAACCATTTGTCTTTCGTAGCATCAACTGTATAAACCCCAGGTTTAAGTGTTTTTCTAGAAGCATGATCTGGGTCTGGGCGATTTAGAGTTGACTTAGTATCAAAGGTTGTAATGGTTTTATTAACATGTGTCACTTTCTTTTCCCACAGCTTATCTGACTCTTGTGCGAGGTATAAGCCTACTGCTTTATTTCTTCGCCATTCCTCTGGGAATACAGAAATAGGTGGATTTGTATTAGGAACGTAATAGCTAATCTCAGGAGTTAAGCCAGGACGATCAAATGTTTCAATAAACCAGTCTTTGTAGCCAGAACCGCTTGGTGTTGAGGTTGGCATTACAAGACTATACCCTGTCATATTTCCAACCTTTTTAGCTATTGTATAATCACGATCATAATTGCCTTTTTTTACTTTATAGTTCCAGAATAGTGTTCTTCCTGAAGAATGGTACGAAACTGTAATTTCTGGGTCAACCCAATAAGTAAAAGCTGCAAGTTTAGCTGCTTCTGGGGCTTCTAAAGCTCGTTTACCAGGATAATTCATATAAGAATTCGTTAATCCACTTTTAAGTTCCCAGCCAGCTGGATATTGACGGTTTAAGTCAATTCCTTGAGCGTTTGCTTTCCATCTTTTGAAGTTTTTACTGCCGTTGTTCATTTTAATCAAGGATTGATGGGTCCAAGAAGGAAAGGCGTTTAATCCACTTTTTTGGAGAGTAACGCCATCAGGATTTACCATCGGTACAAACCAAATCGTAACTTCATTCAAAAGAGACCTAGCAGAATAGCCGTCTATTTTAGTATTATTTACGTATGATTCACTGTACTGATCGATCATTTCCATGGCGATATTTGTAGTTAGCCATTCTCTTGCATGATGTGAACTATTGATAAAAAGGGTTGCATCGCCTCTACCGACTCCAACAGCCCACATTTCTCTCCCAAAAGGTGTTTTTCCTAATGATTTGTAAGTTATAAGTTCTGGATAAGCCATTCCTAAATTTTTTATATCGGCTGTCATCTCTTCATACGTATAAGTTTGATTAGGATTGACTAAACTTTTTGCGTTGGAATTCTCTGGGAAAACCAATAAAACAATACAAAGAAAAAACGCTAACAGAAGTGATTTTTTCATTTTTCATCTCCTTATAGTAATAAATAACCAAGTTCTATTATACTAGGAAGTTATATTCATATAAATACAAAGTTCTACAAAAATAGCAAAAAAAAGAGCTGCCGTTTATGGCAACTCTTTTTTGTAGGCTCTTTTCTAAAAGATTGTTGTTTTTGAACAAAATTGATTAGGGTGATTGGTGCGGAAGGTGCGAGACTCCTGTGGGAGTAGCGGGACAGATGAGACCCCGCAGGCGCTTCGCGCTGAGGATGCTCATCGCCCGCCCCACGGAAAGCGAGCATCCTGGAGCGCCAATCAACCAACCCAATACTATTTTAAAAGCAACAAAGTTTGCGAAAACAGCATTTTTGTATTAAGGATATACTCGTTTTGCATAGGTATTACTTACCCAGCCTATTTTGCCATCTGGGGTTCTAACCTGATACCAGCTTCCACTTGTTACTATATTCTTATTCTCATCTACAATGCCCTCAACATGTGTATAGTTATTTAATGTTGAAATTTTATCACTGCTAGTTGTAGGGCTTTGTCGAACATTTAAAGTTTCATCAACCTGTATTCTAATAAGATTATTTATACTAATGTAATCTTTATATGTTGAGAAGTTAAAGGTAGTCCAGTACGTATTGCCATTATATCGAAGTTGAATCCAATAATCATTTGTTTTGGCAGTGACTGCAAAAAGCTCACCCATTGGTATTTTTATTTCGGATTTTCCACCATTTTTGCTTAAATACAATGTAAGATCAGAATTTGCTTTAGCAAAAACACCATTAGGGAAACTATCAGTATGATCTGGAAGTGAGTAGGTTGGTGTGCCTACTTCAAAAGCAGTAACATTCTCATAATCATTTGGATTATACGCTAAGATCTTTTGCATATGACTTGCAATTTTACTTCCCCATGCTGTGTCACTTGCATATTTTACATTCAAACCGCCAGTTTTATCACCTAAGTAGGCACCGTTAAATTGAAAATACCCAGGTGATAAGTATTTGTGACGAATATAAGCAGCTTCATAATTAATATTATCTTCGACACTGTTAAAGTAATAAGCGGAATCATATGGAGCACTATCATAAGCTCCTAATCCAAAAAGGTTATTTTTCGACTTTGCAATTATAGATGTGCCGTAAGCAGATTCATGGATTGCAAAGGCTGCGAAAAATAATTCATTAACACCATATTTTCTAGCAACATTTATGAATGTTTGACCCTTACCAGAAAAAACACTTTTCTTATTATTCGCCTTTTCGAAGTTAGCTATATAGCTATTGATTTGCTCAGCAGTTACATTTGATGGTTTTCTAAGATTAATATATTGATACGTATCAGCTTTTAATGGAATGATTTCAATGTAGCTTCCAGCTGACCAGCCTGTAATATTGCCGCTTTGGATTTTGTACCATCCGTCTTTTTCATCGATAATTTTTACATCTGAATTAAAACTTAATGATCCAACACTGCCATAACTAGTGCTTGGTCCTGAACGTATATTTAATGTAGAAGCAGTAATGATTCCATCTTTTGATACTGGATCCTCTGAAACAGGATTTTCTGATTCATTAGGTTCTTCTGTAGGAGGTGGTGTTGACCCATTTGTTATTTCGATTGAACGATAGGAAACCCATCCTCTTGTATTATTAGCAACGACACGGTAATATCCATTTTTTATATCAATTATTTCAACTGCTTGATTATCCTGTAATGTTCCAACTTTATGATTATGAGGCATGTATCCATTGAGGACTGAAACATTACCTGCAATTGAAGCCCCAGTTTGTTTATCATACGGTACTGCTTCATTTTGAATATTCACAGATGTTGTTTTGATCCAACCTCTTGTATATGGAGCAATAACTCGATGGTACCCATTTTTTGTTTCTAGAACAGTAAGTGGTTCATTTTGATCTAGAGTTGAAATTGTTTTGTTACTATCAGAATACCCATTTTTTACTGCTGTATTACTATTTGTCGTCACACCATAATAGACTCCTGTTGGCATCAACTGTAAGTCGCTCTTATGAACCCAGCCGCGTGTGTTTTCGCCAACAACTCGATAGAATCCATTTTTTAAGTCGATGATTCTTACATGCACGTTTAGATTTAATGTTCCAACCTGATGATTATGTGGCATATATCCGTTTCGAACAATGACTCCATTTTTGTCTGCTACAGCTTGATGCTCAGTATATGGAACTGCACTTGTACGTAATTTCACATCTGAGACAGGCATCCATCCTCTTATATGAGGAGCGATTACGCGATAGTACCCATTTTTAACCTCTAAAACAGTTAAGGGCAGATTCGCATTAAGAGTGTCTAAAACTTTATTGTGAGGCATAAATCCGTTTTTAATAATGGTGTTCGATGATGTCGTTACACCGTACATCACACCATTAATTGTTACAGCTGCCACTTGTTGTTTTGGAGAATATTTTTTTAGAAGATCTGAAGCCTGCAGTTCTTTATTTGCAACCCATCCCTTTAGATCTACTGATTCTACTAAAGACCAATTACCTTCAACTTGAATAACGTCAAATTTGGTACCATCGGCTAAAATACCTATTTTTTCTTCTAGCATTCCTGGACTCTTACGTACTGTTAAGGTGTCTTGAGTAACATATGCTGACACTTCTACTTCTGATGTTTGATAATCCATTGCGAAAACGTGATTAGCAGAAAGTCCGCTTAATAAAAGTGTAGATGCCACTGCAAGATTTCTGGCTTTCTTCAATTTATCTCCTCCATTTAATCATTCATATAAAAAGTAGAATTGAATTCTACGAAATTAATATTTTACTTGTAGTAGTATACTAGAAAAGCAGGAGAGAAATCTACAAAAAATGACATTTAGATTACAATTATTAAAAATTATTGCAGTAAGTTAGATCTTTTGTCCTGTTTTACTTAAAACGATATGTAATGAACAATATTTTTAAGCTATACTTTAATAGGTATGTAATAAAACAGTAGGAGGATCTTTATGCAGAGAGTAAAAAAAGCAGTAATTCCAGCAGCGGGATTAGGAACGAGATTTTTACCTGCAACAAAGGCACAGCCGAAAGAAATGTTACCTATTGTAGATAAGCCAACGATTCAATATATAATAGAAGAAGCTGTTCAATCTGGTATCGAGGATATCTTAATTGTTACTGGCAGAGGAAAACGTGCAATTGAAGATCATTTTGATAAATCATATGAGCTTGAAGAAAATCTTGCTCAGAAAGAAAAGTGGGAGCTTCTTGAACAGGTCAGATCGATTTCAGAATTAGCTAACATTCATTATATAAGACAAAAAGAGCCTAAAGGTTTAGGTCATGCAATATATTGCGCAAGAAGATTCATTGGAGATGACCCATTTGCAGTTATGCTCGGAGATGATGTCGTACAATCCGTGGATAAGCCATGCTTACAACAGTTAATTGATGTTCATTCTGATAGTGGATCTTCAGTAGTAGGTGTTCAAAAGGTAATACATAAAGATGTTTCAAAATATGGAATCATTGGTTATAAAGAGAAAATGGATAATTCCATTTATCGTGTGAATTCTTTTGTAGAAAAGCCAAACCCACTTGAAGCACCTTCAGATATAGCGATTATGGGAAGATATATATTAACACCAACCATCTTAGATATACTTGAAAATCAACCACCAGGTTCAGGTGGAGAGATTCAACTTACTGATAGTTTAAATACATTATTAACAACAAATGAAGTTCTTGCTTATGAATTTTCAGGAAAACGATACGATGTAGGTGATAAACTAGGATTCATTAAAGCAACTTTAGACTTTGGTTTGCAACGACCAGAATTAAGAGAAGATCTTATTCGTTATATAATGGAGTTAGATGAAGTTAATAACAGCTAATTTTATGGAGAGGTTTGACATTGCTTTCTAGTCAGCCTCTTTTTCATGTGAATTTTACTTGAACTAGACTTTTTTATGTCAAAGAAGTCCATACTTGTATAGATGAGACTTTTTTGATAACTTTGTACTTTAGTTTAGTAACAAAATTGTAACCTTACCTATTATAGAATTATTTTGATCGTTATGTATAATAGATAATAGTGTTTCAAACACATATTGTTAGGAGTAGAGATTATGGTTGAGAGTATAAAACAATTACGAGAGCATAAAGGTTTTATTTTAGCTCTTGCGCAGAGAGAACTAAATGCAAAATATAAACAATCATTTTTAGGTAAGCTGTGGATTGTTATTCAACCTTTCATGTTTATGTTGATTTTAACAGTCGTATTTTCTAAATTTGCTCGTTTACCGAGTGAGGGAGTACCTTACCCGTTATTTTTCTTAACGGCATTACTACCTTGGAATTTTTTCACAAATGCTGTTAGTGCAGCACCAAGTGTCATTGTTGGGCAAACAGGATTAATCAAACAGAGAGCATTTTATCGGCTTTCTTTAGTAGTAAATCGAATGATAACTGAGTCAATTAACTACTTTTATTCGTTGATAAGTCTTGTTATTATTTTTATCTACTTCCAAGTGACATTAAGCTGGACAATGTTATTAATTGTTCCGTTATTTCTCTTACAGAGTTTCTTAATCATGGGTTTTATGATGCTTTTATCATCATTAAATGTATATGTGCGTGATATTGGACTTGCGACACCTATAGTCACTCGTCTATGGTTCTATTTATCTCCAGTCATTTATTCTTACGAACTAATTGGAGAAGAGTATCGAAAATGGCTCATACTAAATCCGATGACAGGTATATTGGACGCTTATAGAAAAGTATTATTACATCAACAAATGCCAGAATGGATCCCTTTAGCATATACTGTGGGATTTTCAATTGTTATATTTATTATTGGCTTTATCGTCTTTAATAAGTTAGAGAAAAAATTTGCTGATGTTTTATAAGAATGGTGGTTAACATGAATTCAACAGATATCGCTATTGAATTTTCTCAAGTAGGGAAAAAATATTCTAGAACAGCAAAATTAACTCGTCTCAAGGACGTGGTTACAAAGGTAACACAGAATTATCGCGGGGATAATGACTTTTGGGCACTAAGAGACATTTCATTCTCTGTCAATAAGGGAGAAGCAATTGGAATTATCGGCTCCAATGGTTCAGGGAAAAGTACACTGTTAAAGTTATTATCAGGTGTTACTGTACCAACTGAAGGTGACATTAATATAAATGGTACTATTGGTGGTTTAATTGAATTAGGAGCTGGATTTCACCCAGAAATGACAGGAAGAGAAAATGTTTATATTAACGGAGCAATTTTAGGTCTTTCTAAGCAGGAGATTGAAGATCGTTTTCCTCAAATTATCGAATTTTCCGGTTTAGCAGACTTTATCGATATGCCTTTAAAAAGTTATTCCTCTGGAATGAAAGTTCGTTTAGGATTTGCAGTTGCTATTACTATTGAAACGGATATCGTCTTATTAGATGAAGTATTAGCAGTAGGAGATAGTTCTTTTAGAAAAAAAGCCTTGCAAATGATGGAGAGCTTTCTTGCTGATAAAACAATTGTCTTTGTCTCACATGATATTGGACAAATAAAGAGAATCTGTGATAAATGCATTGTTTTAAATCGTGGAAAGTTAATATTTACTGGTGAGACAGAGGATGCAATTAAAGTATATCAAGAACTGTCAAATGCTACGCAATCCAGTTTTAATACAAGGCTTCAGAATTATCGAACACATCTAGTGGAAGGCATTCTATTAAACGATAAAGAAGAAGAAACGTCTATTATAAGTTATGGAAACGATCTATCAGTAAAATTAAAAGTGAATATTCATCCGAAAACGAAAAACCCTGTTATTAAAGTGAAAATAAAGGCGGATGAGATTTCGACCTTTACAGATACAATTTCAGAGTTTGTTATCAAACCAGAAGAGCCAGGTGTTTTAGATACGATACTTAGAATAAAGGAACTACCTTTATATAATGGTAAGTATAATATCGATGTAACCATATTAAATGGAGCTAACGATATTGTTGAAGTGAAGAATGATGTGATGAGTTTTTCAGTGATCAACCACAAGCCTGATTTCAAAATGAGAGGGTTTATCGAAGTTCCTCATTCTGTTTCATCTATTGATGAAACGTCTGAACAAATATGGTCTCTCAATGATGTGAATGAAGATGAGATGGAAGTAAAGTTATGCTTCCCAAACGAAGAAGTAAAGTATGGGATTGTAACATTCCATAAAATAATCAATAAGTCATTACATGTACCAATTACACATTTCACAGTACCAATTGACTATGGTAAAACGGGCGTGTTAACGATACGTAAATCTTTTCTAGGTAATGGAAACTATACTTTTGATATTATTACATTAAACAAAGATAAACGAACAATAAAAAAAGAACAAAATGTATTACAATGCTCCATAAATGATAGAAAAGAGAAAACCGGCCTAGTTTTTCTAAAACATTCATGGGATTGACACACAAAGGAGTGCAAACCTAGTTATGAAAAAAATTGATTTTTACTTTGTTGATCAAATTAACTTCCACAAACGAAATTTTGATAACTTTATTTCGTTTGTGGAGGATAATTTCACCTTTAAGTATAACAACGCATATCCATCTTTAAAGAAAAGTTTTGGGAAATATGAACTAAGGAAGATCAGTGGACTTCCAAATTTCTCAAAATATGAAGAGGTATTTAAAGGTCTTAATGAAAAACCTCTTTCAGAGCTGAAGCAAGTTAGCTATAAAGGCTATAATCTATGGGACGTAATCCATGCTGAGATGTATGCTTATTTAACACCAAGAATCTATCAACATTACATAGCGGATGAAATTACTAATCCACAATCTGATTCAGATGATTTATTACAATGGCTTAGAACCTCAAAACTAGAAGATGAGACCTTTCAAAATTTGGTTTTCTATAATTTTGCTATAGGTGCGTTTTGGATTGATTACTGGGCAGCAACATTTAAGAAATTCAAAATAAACAATGTATGTGTGTTCGGCGGTACGACAATCTATTCTAGAGCAGCAACATTAGTTGCACAATGGAACAATACAAATGTGCTTTCATTTGAAGGTTCATTTATTAAGGATTTCCACTATGCGGATAGTGGCTCAGGAATGATTACAAACAACCATCGCTTTGCAGATCATTCAAAATGGGTTCGATTACAAGGGTTAGATTTTCTTGACAAACAAGCTGAATGGCTAGAAAATGTCATGGCGAATCGCTTAAACCTAAATGTTGTCCAGCCTAATAAACTAACGAAAGCAGAGTTATATCAGCGTTATAATATAGATCCTAATAAAAAGTTAATCTTACTCATAGGTCAAGTATTAAATGATTTTTCAATTACGAGAGATTTGAAAAATTATGATTCTTCAATAGACTTTTATGTGGATGTTATTAAAACAATTGCGGATAAAGAAGATTGTCATCTGTTTATTAAGCTTCACCCGTGGGAAAACCATAAACAAAACAGTACAACTGAATTATCTAAGCGCGTTTTAGAGAAAAAATTAGCTGACCTTTCCATTACAAATTATACAGTTGACTATGATGTAAATATTGATTCCCTCATAGAATTCTCGGAAATTGGTCTAACATCTTGTAGCCAAGCAGGTTTAGAGATGCTTTATATGGGAAAAAGAGTTGTTCAGGTAGGAAATGCTTTTTATGGTAATAAAGGCTGGACGGTGGACGTAACACAACCAGAATTTTTACCGCTTGCAATTGACATAGCATTAGCTGAACCTCGTCTTGAAGAAATTGAAATAAAAGAAGTTAGGAAATTTATCTATCATTTACTACATAATCATTGTTTTAAAAGAACGGATGAGGACATAAATTTTGAAAAGAAGTTTTATGAAACGACTGCGTTCAATAAAAATAAAGAAGTGGGCCTCCTACGTCGGATAAACAAAAAATTCAAAAAGTACAAGTTGAAACTAAGACGTGTAAAATCAATTGCTAGAAAAGCTTATAAGGAACCTAAGAAGGCAACTCTAGCGCTAAAATATCGGGCTAGTTTGTATTTTAGTATTCTTCAGGCAAGAATGACTTCGAAAAAAATCGTCAACATGGTTATGGGACAAGCAACATATAGTAAAATCTTTGAGGATATGTTAGCAAGGTTTCGTAATGAATTAAAGGACGACTATTTAATGATTGTGACAGAAAAATCATTGAAAAATGCGGATATTTATCATTACTGGAGACCAAATGCTAGTAAAACGGATATTAAACATCCTGGAATTGTAACCGTACATCATGACTTTGATCGTGATTCAGAGGGTCTTAGCTTAAGACATTTTATTGATAGCTATAAACGAAGTGATATGATCCTATGTTTAAATGAACAACAGAAGCAAAGAATCACAGAATACATTGGTCAAACAAAACCGATTAAGGTTATTCCACATGGATTTGATACAAGCTTTACACCTAAGAAAACATATAAAGAACAGATCAATGCCAACAATAAGCTAGTGATTGGTTTTTCTAGTCGTCGATATCCTCGGTTAATAAAAGGAGAAGAGACGCTTTATAAAATTATCGAGGGCTTAAAAGATCAGCCTGTTAAGTTCATATTTATAGGACAAGATCGGAGTAAAGAGCATGAATTTTGCGAATCACTTGGAGTTGAGTCAGAGGTATATGAAAAAATAGCCTATAGTGAGTTTCCTCGTTTATATGATCAAATGGATTTATTTTTAATTACATCAAAGGCTGAAGGTGGACCGGCGTCATTACCTGAGGCGTTGGCAACTGGGCTACCTGTAGTATCAACTCCATGTGGTTTTGTACCAGATATGGTAACAAATGGACAGAATGGCTATATCGTTGATTATGATGAAGATGAAGCATTTGTTAACCGAATTGAACAATTTATTCATAATCCAGAATTGTTGAAACAAATGGGGTTACATGCCGTAGAATCTAAAAATTTAAAATCATGGGAAAATATTATTAAGGATTATATAGATGCGTATGAAGAAATGTTAGCTTATAAACAAAATGAAGGTGATGAGCTTGAAATTCAACGCAGAAAAGGTATTAGCTAAATACGAAAGAACTGCACATATTGGAGATAATAAGATCAAGTATGTGCTATACCCTTCTAAAAGTGATAAGATGCTTGTTTGCTTTACCACACTTGGTCCACATATTTATGAGAGAATTCGAATGTTTTGGGAAGAAACAGAAGAGTGGGATATTAATTTTCTGTTTATCTCAGATAATAACGGTGCACAAAAAGGTGGCTTATATTATCTAGGATATGAAGATAACTACTTTGTTGAAAAGCAAACGATTGAGTTAATCAAGCTTGTTAGTGAACTACAACGTACAAAAGAAATTTACACGATTGGTTCCTCAATGGGGGGATATGCGGCTATTTATTATGCGGTAAAGCTGAATTTAAAAGGTGCAATAGCGGTAGTCCCACAAGCTAATGAAGAGGTTATTCATCAGTATGGTTGGCAAAAGTGGAAACAAGTTCTACTTGAAGTAGGCCCGTTACCTAATTTAGGTTCATTGATTGCTACATATGATTTACTGCCAAGTCTTTATATTCAATACGGGACATATCCCGCAGACCTAGCAGCTGCTGAAAGCTTGAAAAATTCACTTGAATGTAAAAACGGATTATATATGTTTGATTGTTTTCCAAAAGAAGATCATACTTCAGACTTTATGACTAAAGAATTGGTATTACAAATCCTTCACCTTTTTTCAATAAGAAGTGATCAAGTAGTCAAAGGTGGGATAGGCTAATAACAGAGCGAATTGTTGAATGATGTCAGATCAGATTCACCCCATTTCTTAAGAGATAAAGGAGTGTAAACATATGTCATCACCAAACTCAGTATCCACTAAATATGATCAAATTATTTCTAAAGGTAAGGCGATTTTACATCAGGAAGCACAAGCGATTTTAAATTCAGAATTAGAGCTAGGAGAAAATTTTTATCTTGCTGTTGAAATGATCACAGCTTGTAAAGGGAAGATCGTTGTAACTGGGATCGGCAAATCAGGCTGGATTGGTAGAAAAATATCATCGACCATGTCTAGCTTGGGAATTCCAGCTGTTTACATGAGCCCTGCAGAAGGCTTGCATGGTGACCTTGGAATTGTTCAAAAGAACGATATCGTACTGGCAATTAGTAAAAGTGGTGAATCTCAAGAGATCTCAGATATTCTCCCAACTCTTAAAAAGATTGAACCGAAGATGATTGCGATAACCTCTAATGAAAATTCTACTATGGGAAAACATGCAGATATTGTGTTGAAATTTACGATTGAAAAAGAAGCATGCCATATGAATTTAGCGCCAACTACAAGTACGACTGTTACCCTAGCGTTAGGTGATGCACTAGCACTAGTTGTATCTGAGCAAAAGGGATTCACTTCCAACGATTTTGCTCTTTATCATCCTGGTGGAAGCTTAGGGAAACGTCTAACCTTGAATGTAGAAGATTTGCTAGCAGCTGATTCATATACATTTGTTTCTGATGATGATCACTTCCAAGAAATCGTTATGGAATTAACAAAAAGACCTCTAGGTGGCACAGTTGTTTTAGACTCTAATAAAAAAATGATAGGAGTCATAACAGACGGAGATTTAAGAAGATCGATTGAAAAGCATGGTGAACAATCTTTCCAATTGCAAGCAACACAAATTATGACTAAAAATCCAATTGTTATTAATAAAGGGCTAACAGCCGGTCAGGCTATTCAGGTTATGGAAAAGAAACAGCGAGAAATTTCAGTTATTCCTGTATTGGATGGTCATGAATATATAGGCATGCTGCGCTTACATGATATATTAAAATTAGGATAATTTGAATGTCCTCAGATCTTGATTATTGTTTTACTCAAGAAAGAGGACTTCTTTTGTATGAAGGAAATAGCTAAGAATAGTATTTAATAAACTTCCTTTCACTTTAGAATGATATAGCTTTATTTTCTATGGTTGAATTGATTTTAAGGAGTTAAAAATATGATTGGAGTTTTTTGTCCCAAAGGTCAGCGAATGCCCTTTATGGATTCATTCTTTCAAGAAAGAATTACATATCTACCTGCAAAATACGTGGATAAATTAACGGGTATAACAGCTTATGGTAATGAAACTTACATCCAGCAGGGGAAAAAACTAGCTAGAAAAAAGAATCTACCATATTATACGATAGAAAATGGGTTGTCTAGTCAATTAATTGATGATAAACAGCTATTTGAGTTTGACTATTCATTACTTATTGACAATAATGGCTCCATTAAAAATAGTGAGGATACTACACAACTCGAACAGTTGTTGAATTCGGTTGATATCGATGCGAATTTACTTAAGAAGGCAAAAGAGGTTTTCGACTACATCACGAAGGCTCCATTAACTAGTGAGAACATAGTATTAGTAGATGAAAGATTAGAAAGAAACAATAAGAAAGAAGACACTTTTAAGGAAATGCTAGAGAGGGCAAAGAACACTTATGCAACAAATAACATAAAAGTATTATCTACCTTTGATGAAGAAGGATACTTGAAAAAACTTTGCCAAAACGAAAATGTTGAAATTATTTCTAGCGTGGATAAAGCAAATCAACTCATACATACTGCAAAAAAGGTGTTTGTCATTGAATCGATTACTGGATTTATGGCATTGCTGCAAAATAGAGAAGTTCACTGTTTTGGTTTACCATTTTATTCTGGTTTGGGACTTACAACGGATGAAATCAAAAATAGCCGTAGAACAAAGCAAAGAACAATATTAGAGCTTTTTACAATCTTTTTTTATTTTTATGAAAAGCAAATAAATCCATTAACAGGAATGCCAACTAATTTAAATGAGATTATCAAAATAATAGAAGATAAAAAGGATTCTCAGTTGGAAAGTAAAGAGAAAAAAATCTATTGTTTTGGCATTCAGCCATGGAAAAGAGGGTTTGTACGACCGTTTGTTAAAAATCCTTACAATACAATTTATTTTCCGAAAACTGTACAAGAAGTTCAAAATAAGTTTGACACGCAAAGTGAACTTTTGGTGTGGGGACATAAAGAGCCAGCAGATGTAAGAGAGTTAGCTGAGAAATGGAATAAGCCGGTTATGAGGATAGAAGACGGTTTTATTCGTTCAGTTGGCTTAGGGACAAACGTGACGCTTCCCTGGTCCTTAGCGTTAGATCATAAAGGGATATACTATAATCCACAGCAAGTAAGTGAATTGGAACATATCCTGACTCATCAACTCTTTACTGAAAATATGCTAGAAGATGCGATGAACATCAGAAAGAAGATTGTTGAAAATCAATTAACAAAGTACAATTCTGAGCCAATTGAATCACTAAACCTTCCGAGCGAAGGGAAAAAGGTGATTTTAGTACCTGGCCAAGTAGAAGATGATGCCTCAATTCGTTATGGATGTAAGGACATTAAAACAAATACCGAGCTGTTAAATAGTGTTAGGGAAAAAAATCAAGATGCTTATATTATTTATAAACCACACCCTGACATTGTTTCGAGGAATCGACAAGGCGAGGTAACCTCAGATTTTATTACAGATGCATGTGATCATATTGAAATTGAAGCGAGCATCATTAGTTGTATTAATTATGCCGATGAAGTACATACGATGACATCCTTAACAGGATTTGATGCTTTACTTCGTGATAAAACAGTTTATACGTATGGATCTCCATTTTATTCCGGCTGGGGTCTGACACATGATCGCCATTCTATAGATAGAAGGAAACGTACACTAACTCTTGATGAGCTTATTGCAGGAGCTTTACTCGTATATCCTAGGTACTTTGATTGGGAAAATGGAATAAGGGTTTCCTGTGATACAGTTATAGACAAACTCATTGAAAAGAGAAATATGTATTTTGATAATAGGCAGGCTAATATCAAAATACCAAACCGGTTAAAAAAAGTAGGCTTTTTACTAAAAGAAATGATAGAAAATCATTAAGATGGGGGTATAACATTTATGAAAGTTACAGTTATTGTTCCAGCTCGATATGGGTCAACTAGATTTCCAGGAAAACCACTTGCCAATATTCTTAATAAGCCAATGATTCAGCATGTGTATGAAAATGTTTCTGCTTCAACGTTTGTGGATGAAGTAATCGTTGCAACAGATGATGAAAGGATCAAAAACGTTGTAGAAGGTTTTAACGGTAATTGTTTCTTAACATCTAAAGAACATGCCACAGGGACAGATCGAATCGCTGAAGTTGCACGAGATCTATCAACTGATATTGTGGTAAACGTTCAAGGTGATGAACCACTTATCTCAGCAGATCTCATTGAAACTTTAGTACAACCATTTCTAAAAGACGATACATTACAGATGGCAACTTTAAAAACAAAAATTAATAATCCTGAAGATGTAGCGAATCCAAATGTGGTTAAAGTGATTACAAATAAAGATAATCACTCGATCTATTTTTCACGTTCAACGATTCCATATAACCGGGAAAATATTGCAGTAGACTATTATAAGCATATCGGAGTCTATGCATATCGAAAGTCATTCCTGTTTGACTATATTAACTTACCAGAATCAATACTTGAAAAGGCTGAATCATTAGAGCAGCTAAGAGCAATTGAAAATGGTCATTCTATTTATGTATCGGAAGTTTCAAATGAGTTAATTGGAGTAGATGTACCAGAAGATATTGCCAAAGTAGAGGAGTATTTAAAAGCACGATAATTTGATTATCGTGCTTTTAAAAATGTTTATCCAGCTAAGAATTGTTTTGCCTTTAGAATAAATTTCTCAAATTGCTCTTCTTGGATCAATTCATCATTTTCGTTTGATAATTGTTGTGTAGCTTTTTCAATTAATGAAATTCCTTTCATGCTATTATCTTTATGTCGTGGGATAATATGAAAATGAATGTGGCGCACCATTTCACTAATTGTAACTGAATACACTCTTTCGGCTAGCTGTTCGTTTCTTAAGAGAAGGTCGATCTTTTTGACAGTACTTTGAACATCACTTAATACTTCTAAAGGGATGTCCGACCAGTCTTCAAAATGTTCTACTGGTTCAATATATACATAACCAAGAAGATTGGCATCTAGTGGTGCATGTGAAACCACTATGAACTGATTACGGTAAATTTCTGAAGGATTGTGCTTCTTATTTTTTTCACATATAGGACATTGCATAATTTAGATTCTCCTTATTTTTTGTAATTTAGCATCTCTTTTACTGTAGATAAAAAGGTTTTCGAAGGCTCTTGAATATGTTTTGCCTTTTTTAAAAAGAATAGAATGAGTAATATTGATGCTATCGGTGTGTTTGTTAATCGTTTAAATAATGGCCCTTTACTAATCATTTGTGCTGTTGTTAAGCGGGATGTTTGTTCAGGCTTTTTATGATAGACAATGATTTGTGGAAAATAGCTTATTTTAAGCTTTTTGTTCATTAAATCACTTAAAAATATATTTTCTTCACCAGATGGATACTTTGTACCAAGGCCAAAATTTTCATCAAATGTTAGCTCAGTTGAAGTAACATTTTTTAATCTTACAAATAATTCAATAGAAGACTTCCTAAGGATATCCTTCTTCGAAATCTGACTTTTTGCTTTTTGTTCATAACTTTTATAATGAACCTTCTGCAATGGATCAAAAATTTGAAAGCAGGCTACATCTAGGGAGTCATCCTTTTCAAAAGCATTGATCACGTTTTGAAGTGAATCCTCAGGATACCAGCAATCATCATCTGAAAAGGTGACGATCGATCCAGCTATAGCTTTTAAGCCTTCATTTCTTGAATAGGAGAGTCCCTTTTTATTTAGTTTAATTTGCTTTATTTTCATATCGTATTGTGGTAAAAATTGAATACAATCATGATTTAATTGAGTGACTAATAGGACTTCGAAGTTTTGATAGGTTTGAGAACTAAGGCTATCAAAAAGTCTTCTAAGTTCATCAGGGCGATCGCCAAGAGTTGGTATAATTATGCTTATCATCTAATGCTCCCTTTTCATATTTAAATAAAACTTAACATATATTATCTTATTTTTGGTTTATATTTATGATATAAAACTTTATTGAACATAATCAATAAAGAAATAGTAAAATTCTTATTTACAACACAAAGATATAAGGAGTAAATAAATTGATGAATATTTGTGTAGTAGGAACAGGATATGTAGGTTTAGTATCAGGTGTTTGTTTTAGTGAGTTAGGTAATCATGTTACATGTGTAGATGTAGATGAGCAAAAAATAGCAAAATTAACAGAAGGTAAATCTCCAATCTATGAGCCAGGTATTGAGGACCTCATTCAAAAAAACCTTCATAAAAATCGTTTGCTTTTTACAACAGATTTAAAGCAAGCAATGGAATCTGCACAAATCGTTATTATTGCGGTAGGGACACCTAGAAAACAAAATGGTGAAGCAGATCTTACATATATTGAAAAAGTAGCGGAATCCATCGGGCAGCATTTAAAAAGCTATAAGGTGATTATAACAAAAAGTACAGTGCCAGTTGGAACTGGAAAAATCGTTAAAGAGATTATAAGACGTCATGCAGGAGAAGTGGAATTTGATGTAGCATCAAACCCGGAGTTTTTAAGAGAGGGTTCGGCAATTTATGATACATTAAACATGGAAAGAGCAGTTATAGGTGTTGAAAGTGAAAAAGCAGCGGAGCTTCTTATTGGATTACATAAACCTTTGACATCGAATATAGTTCTTACCAATATTGAAACAGCAGAAATGATCAAATATGCCTCAAATGCATTTTTAGCTACTAAAATTAGTTTTATAAATGAAATTGCGAATGTTTGCGAGTTATTAGGGGCAGATGTAACAAAAGTTGCTGAAGGTATGGGGTATGATAAACGGATTGGACATGCCTTTTTGCAAGCAGGTATTGGGTATGGAGGATCTTGTTTTCCAAAGGATACGAGTGCACTAGTTGCGATAGCTGAAAAGGCAGGTTATGATTTTAGAATTGTTAAGGATGTTGAGCAGGTAAATAAAGAGCAACGCTCCAAGGTAATTGATAAATTAAAAGTTGCATTAAAAAATGAACTATACGGAAAAAGGATTGCTGTACTTGGCTTGGCATTTAAACCAAATACAGATGATATGCGGGATGCTCCATCTGTGGATGTAATCCCAATTCTACAAAACGAAGGAGCAGAGGTTGTTGCATATGACCCTGTTGCAAATGAAAATGCCCAAAAAGTTATTCCTAATTTAGAAATCGCAGATACTATGCAAGAAGCAATTATTAACAGTGATGCAATCATGATCTTAACAGATTGGAAGGAATTTAAAGAGATAGATTTGACTGAAGTTTCAAAGTTAGTCAAACAAAAAATCATCATTGATGGTCGTAATATTTTTTCAAATGAACATATGGAACAAATGGGATTTTATTACGCTTCAATCGGTCGAAAAACAGTCTCTTTCAATTAATAGGATGTAGAGGAGATTTTCAAATGAAAGTTTTACTAACTGGCGGAGCTGGCTTTATAGGATCTAATCTAGCTGAAGAATATATAAAAGCAGGTTATGACGTTGTCGTAGTTGATAACTTAATAACTGGGAAACAGGAACATATTCATCCAATGGTAAAATTCTATGAGGTAGATATATGTTCTCAGGAATTCTATGATATTGCTATCAAGGAAAAGCCTGATCTGATTAATCATCATGCTGCAAATATAGATGTGCAATCTTCTATTAAAAACCCTGGGTTAGATGCGAAGATAAATATTATCGGAACGATAAATGTATTGGAAGTATGCAAGGAATTAGGTGTACCACTGATTTACCCATCATCTGCAGCTGTTTATGGGACACCTAATTATTTAGGAATTGATGAAAAACATGAAATTACACCAATATCTAATTACGGAATATCCAAATATACGCCTGAACAATATATCAGACTCTATCATAATCTCTACAGAGTCCCTTATACGATTTTCCGTTATGCAAATGTGTATGGAATGAGACAAGATCCAAAAGGTGAAGGTGGAGTAATATCTGTATTAATGAAGTCAGCAATTGAAGGGAATTCCTTTAATTTATATGGTGATGGTAAACAAACAAGGGATTTTATCCATGTTTTTGATGTAGTAAGTGCAAATCTGTTAGCAAGTGCAAAGCCTCTAAACGATGTTTTTAACATTAGCACTGGAAAACAAACTGATTTACTTCAGCTTATTAACCTCGTAAAGGAAACGATTCACACTCAGTTTCCCGTGAATTTTATGGCAGATCGCAAAGGGGATATAAAACATAGTTTTCTTCTAAATGATAAGTTTAAGAAGCATGTTGATTGGAAGCCATCAGTCGAACTTTTAGAAGGAATTAACATGACATATCAGTACTATTTATCTCAGTAAGGAAGTGCATTATGGTATTAATACAAGTGTTATTATGGTTTTTTATCTTTCTAATTATTTATATTTATTTTGGTTATCCTACTTTATTATGGATGGTTTCAAAAATAAAACAAGCAAAAACAATTACTGATGACGAATATCAACCGAAGGTAACGATGTTTATTGCGGCATATAATGAAGAAAAGGTCATAAAGAATAAGCTCCTTAACACAATTGATTTATCGTATCCAAAGGACAAATTACAAGTTATTGTCGTATCAGATGATTCATCAGATCGTACAAATGAATTTGTTAATGAAATTGCTGAGGATTATCCTTTTATAAAATTAAATATTGTATATGGGCGTAAAGGGAAGACAGAAGCATTAAATAAAAGTGTCCATTTAGCTAATGGTGATATTCTCGTGTTTTCAGATGCAAATTCCATGTATAAGGAAGATGCAATCCATCATTTGGTCAAATACTATGTTGATGAGTCTATTGGTGGTGTTTGTGGGGAATTAAAATTGATTAATCCAACGAATTCTGCTATTGGTGAATCGGAAGGCGTGTATTGGAAATACGAAAGATTGTTAAAAACATTAGAAAGTAGAACGGGTACAAGTGTTGTGGGAAATGGATCAATCTATAGTATTCGGAAGTCATTATTCAAACCTATGAATCCGAATGTTGGTGATGATATGCAAAATCCGCTCATCATTATTGGACAAGGTAAACGATATATTTATGACCGAGATGCGGTAACGGTTGAAGAAACATCACCTAGTAATGTAGAGGAATTTGGCCGCAAAGTGAGGATTGTGACTAGAAGTTTCACTGGAGTTCTTTCTTACAAACGTTTGTTTAACCCATTTACACGGTTTGAACTATTTTTTAAATATTTATCACATAAATTATTACGATATCTAGTTCCATACTATATGATCATTGTTTTTATCCTAAATATCACTCTGATCACTCAGCCTTTTTATATGGTATTGTTTGGGCTTCAAGTGTTGTTTTATTTATTAGCTTATGTAGGGAAATTTATAAAAAGTTTTGTCACTTACATACCATACTATTTCTGTATCGTTAACCTAGCAGCTCTAATAGGAACTTATCGGGCTTTAACAGGAAAACGACAAGCAGTTTGGAAACCTACTTCTAGATAATGTTGGACAAGGCCATAGTGTAACAAAATAAAAAGTGAAGAGAAACCATCGCTTCTCTTCACTTTATGTGTGTATTAATTATTTTTATTTTTAAGAGGCTCTCTTTTATTTATTAATTTAGCTAAAGCAGTGAGCAATGGCTTGTGGTTTCCGATTAATCCAATTAATTCTGCTAGAAGCTGGAACAATATCAACAATGCTACCATGAATAATAAGGATAACCAAAGTGTCGTTCTTGTAAAGAGGATAGCCGATAATCCAAAGGATACACCAATTGCATAAATGATCATAACTGTTGCCCGATGACTAAAGCCCATTGCTAATAATCTGTGATGAAGGTGAGCCTTATCTGGTGATGAGATACTTTGCTTATTAAGCAATCTTCTCACAATGGCGAATATTGTATCGAAAATTGGAACTGCTAGAGCAATAATTGGTAAACCTAAACTAAAGATTGTCACACTTTTATATAAGCCTAATATTGAGATAACGGCAATGCAATATCCAAGAAATAATGCGCCTGTATCACCGAGAAAAATTTTAGCAGGGTGGAAGTTATACGGTAAAAAGCCTAAAATACTACCAATTAGGATTACAGTTATAGATATAACGAACATTTGCCCATTCAAGATCGAAAGAACAAGTATCGATGATAGCGCAATAGCTGATATTCCTGCAGATAATCCATCAAGACCGTCGATTAAGTTGATGGCATTTGTTATTGCAATTATCCATATTACAGCAATAATATAGCTAAATACCCCAAGTTCAATTTTTTCACCTATAAAGGGGATTATGAAAAAGTCAATCTTAACCCCAGCTGAAACGACGATAATGGCCGCAATTAATTGGCCCAAAACCTTCCATTTGGGTGTTAAATTATATTTATCATCTATCATACCGATAACTAGTATAATAAAGCCTCCAAGCATAACTGGTACTAGATAATTATAAAAAGGCTTTAGATATAGGATACCAGCAGTTGCCCCGAGGACAATGGATAGTCCACCAATCAGAGGTTTAGGTGCTTTATGAACTTTACGATAATTAGGTATATCGACAAAACCGAATCTTTTTGCAAATTTAATAACAAATGGAGTTGATACTAAAGAAACTGTGAATGCAAGTATAAACCCAAATAGTTGGTATATTGTTATCATTGTGTTCACCTCTTTTAAGGTGTAGTTTATTAAATCATCTCATGAGAAGGATAAATGATTTTAATTAATTATGCAATCTTTTTTCTGAAATGTAATCGTTTATTAATAGTAGCATCTTTTATTAGACGTGATTAAGGTAAAAAAGGTTTCAGTATTATTGTTCATCTATTTAATAAGAAATAAACCCTTTTATATGAAAAAAACTGAGGAGAAGAACCCCACAGTTATTTTCACTTTATTCTTCAATAGTACTATCCGCAGAAGTAGTATCAGTACTACCAGATGAGCTACTATTACTATGATTCAAATGAGTTTGTAATTCTGTTGTTAATTCAGCGAGCTTTTCTTCATCTGGGATATAATAATATGTCCCATTTATATACTCATCAGAACCTTCGACTGATAATTGCTCAATAGAAGATGCATTAAAGTTTTTAAATTGACTTTGTAATCCCAGACCTTCACTTACTTTCATATTTGTTTCAACGTTATTCCCAATATGTTTAGCAATATCATCAAATTTTAACAAATTTTTCGGTGACAGCATAGAATTAACAGCAGCAGTGATGATTTGTTTTTGACGATCATTTCGGCCAAAGTCACCTCGAGGATCACGCTTTCTCATCCTTGCATAGGCCAATGCTTCTTCTCCATCTAATTTCATTGTTCCTTCATAAAACTCGATTCTTCTTTTATTCTCCGGATCATCGCTGTTTTCCCAAAAATCGAAAGGGACATCAACCGTAACTCCACCAATTTCATCAACAATTTCTTTAAAACCATTAAAGTTTACTGTTGCATAATAATCTACTGGAATGTCTAATAAGGTTTCAACTGCATTAATTGTTGCTTCTTTACCACCAAAAACATAGGCATGATTAATTTTGTCTTCCTTTTCTCGTTCCTCCTGGTATACCATCGTGTCCCTAGGAATACTAATCAGTTTAACTGATTGATCCTTTGGGTTAATTGTTGCAACAATAATTGAATCTGTTCGGCCTTGTTCACCACCAGAGGAGTAATCCTCAATGCCTAAAAGTAATACTGAAAAAGGATCTTCAGAAATTTCTACTGCTTCAGTTCGAAGCTTAGATTTTTCTCCTCTTTCCAATTCTGAATATGACTCACTTGCCGCTTGATAGGTTTCAAATAAAACATAACCGATATAACAACTGATAACTAAAAATAAAAGAATTGTAAAAAAAAGAATTCTCCTAAGGATAGGACGTTTTCTTTTTTTTCTAACCTTCCTCATTTGTTTTCTATCCATAAATTTCTCCTCTTACAGTTAATTTTGAACTATTTGTTCTAGATAAGTGACTTCGCCTTCTGAAATATAACCTTTCCCATTCGTAAGCTCCGTCATCCAGTCTATAAAGGTACCCTTATTATCTTCTTCTACATATGCTTCCACTTCAACATCATTTAAATAATGAATTTCTTTCAACAAAAATGTGGAAGAACGTAATTCATTTTCCACTTTTCCCAACCATGTATAATCAATTTTTGTATGCATCACACGCATTAGCTTTCGTTCGACAATTCCGATCGCGCCTAACCCTTCAGAAACAGACTTTCCGTAAGCGCGTATCAATCCACCGGTTCCAAGCTTAATACCGCCGAAGTAACGGGTAACAACGACTACCGTGTCTTTTAATTGTTTCTTTTTTAGAACCTCTAGCATGGGAACTCCGGCAGTTCCACTAGGTTCACCATCATCATTTGCTTTTTGGATATGATCATTTTCCCCAATGATATATGCAGAGCAATTGTGATTGGCGTCATAGTGTTTCTTTTTTATTTGTTGAATAAAGCTCTGAGCGTCTTGTTCATTGGTTACTCGCTCTATATAACAAATAAAACGTGATTTTTGGATAATTATTTCATGCTCTCCATAGCCTTTTACGGTATAATAATGTGAAAGCATGCTTGTACACCTCCTGACAAGCAAGCAAAATTAGAATAGCATATTCTTTTATTATAAAACGACATTTTTTTTACTTCAATCGTTAATAATGTGACAAACTAAAAAGAGTTACGTTGAAATTTGTAAAATGGTGTTGTTAGTCAGGTTTAGCTTACATAAAATAGCGGAGGGAAAATCGTGAACTCCAATAAGATAGATAGCAAATTACTCGATGAAGTTTTAGATAAAATGATCCATACGGTGGATGGAAGCAAGGGTGAGATTTTTCAAATTGGTGAGCAGTCTCGTCAGCAATATGAAGAGTTAGTAGTGGAACTAAAGGATATAAAAGTCCAAGTGAGTAAAGTGATTGAAGAAGGAGATAAGCTTGAAGTCCATGCGCGATTTGCACGTAATCGACTTTCACAAGTGAGTAAACATTTTAAGGAGTTTTCCGAGGATGAAATTCGGGAGGCTTATGAAAAGGCTCACAAGCTTCAAGTAGAGCTTACAATGATTCAGCAGCATGAAAAGCAGCTGCGTGTTCGTCGTGATGATCTCGAGCGTCGTTTACTTGGGCTTCAGGAAATTATTGAACGTTCTCAGTCACTTGTTAGTCAAATTACAGTTGTTTTAAATTATTTAAATCGTGATATTCGTCAGGTCGGTTTACTATTAGAGGATGCCCAGCAAAAACAGGACTTTGGGTTACGGATTATCGAAGCCCAAGAGGAGGAGCGAAAGCGGGTATCAAGAGAGATACACGATGGCCCGGCGCAAATGCTTGCCAACGTGATGATGCGTTCTGAACTAATTGAACGGATTTATCGTGAACGTGGTGCTGAGGAAGGCTTTAAGGAAATTCGCAACTTGCGACAAAACGTTCGTAATGCTTTATATGAGGTTCGTCGGATTATCTATGACTTAAGACCAATGGCGTTAGATGACTTAGGACTTATTCCGACCCTCAGAAAATATATGAATACAATCGAAGAATATAATGGAAAAACGAAGATTTATTTTGAAAGTCTTGGCTGCCTTGAGGCTAAACGACTTACTTCTCGATTTGAGGTTGCCCTATTCCGGCTTGCTCAAGAGGCGGTTACAAATGCCTTAAAGCATGCGGAAGCTACAGAGATTTCTGTAAAGGTCGAAGCAGCCGAGAAGACCTTTACAATGGTCATTAAAGACAATGGTAAAGGGTTTAAATTAGAAGAATTCAAAGGGAATAAAGACAAGAAATCATTTGGACTTATTGGCATGAAGGAAAGAGTTGACTTGTTAGAAGGGAAAATGACGATTGATTCTAAGGTTGGTTTAGGGACTTTTATCATGATTCAAGTACCATATCAAGTTGGTTAACAAAGGTATTCAGATAAATACGGTCTAAAGGCTTATTGACGGTATAGATGGCTAATAGACTAGAATAAACTAGTGGGGAGGCGTAAGCATGAAGACGAAAATTGTAATTATTGATGATCATCAGTTATTTCGTGAAGGTGTAAAACGCATTTTAGATTTCGAACCAAGTTTTGAGGTTGTTGCAGAAGGTGATGACGGGGAAGAGGCTTTAGCAATTGTTGAGGCACACAAGCCTGATGTCGTGATCATGGATATCAACATGCCAAAAGTAAATGGTGTCGAAGCAACAAAACAATTAATTGAAGCGAACGCTGATACAAAGGTCATTATTTTATCAATACATGATGATGAGAACTATGTAACGCACGCGTTAAAGACAGGTGCAAGAGGTTACTTATTAAAAGAGATGGACGCAGATACACTAATTGAGGCAGTAAAGGTTGTCGCAGATGGTGGCTCTTATTTACATCCAAAAGTAACCCATAATTTAGTCAATGAGTTTAGACGACTGGCAACATCAAGTGGACAAGCTAATCCAACTCAGCACTTACAACCGGAAATCCGTCGTCCATTACATATTCTTACTCGACGCGAGTGTGAAGTCTTACAAATGCTTGCAGACGGTAAAAGCAACCGTGGAATTGGTGAAGCATTATTTATTAGTGAAAAAACAGTTAAAAACCATGTAAGTAATATTTTGCAAAAAATGAGTGTAAATGATCGTACACAAGCTGTTGTTGTTGCGATTAAAAATGGTTGGGTTGAAGTAAAGTAAATGTAATTAGCGGGTCAGGCTCTTTTTAGGGGTCTGGCTCTTTTTGTTTCGGTTGATATAATTAGCATTATGAATATTTAAGGCTGTTTTAGCAAACTTTGTTGGTAGTACCAAGTTGTGGTGTGGTTGATTTCCGCTCCAGTTGCTCGCTTTCCGCGGGGCGGGCGGTGAGCCTCCTCGGCATAAACGCCTGTGGGGTCTCACCTGTCCCGCTACTCCCGCAGGAGTCTCGCAATCCGTTCCAATCAACCTGAATTAGTTTTTGTTTTAAAAACAACAAGCACATAGAAAAGAGCAAAAACTGGACAAAAACGTACGAACTCGACAATAAAAGCATAACAGGCGACAATAAATTCATTTTCCACTTTAGATTGCTATTGACTTCAATGCTAAAGGTAGTGTAATTACATACATGATCCGTTAAAATATAAGTAAACTATAAGTATTGTTACAAGGAAGGAATTAAAATTATGAAAACGGCTATTTTAACAGATAGTACCGCATATATCACAAAGGAAATCCGTGATAAGCATAAGATCCATATGATTCCATTAAGCGTCAATTTTGGGATGGAAACCTATCAGGAAGAGGTCGAAATTACAGCAGAGCAATTTTTCGCTGAAATTAGAGAGAAGCAGGAGCTTCCTACAACATCACAGCCTCCGGTGGGGATGTTTGTGGAATTATTCGAAAAACTATCTGAAGAATATGATGCAGTCATCTCAATCCACCTTTCAAGCGGAGTTAGTGGTACATACAGCGGAGCAGCAACCGCAGCTACTATGGTTGATCACATAAAGGTTTACCCATTTGATTCAGAAGTGAGCTGTATGGTACAAGGTTTTTATGTGCTTGAAGCAGCAGAAATGGCGCAAGCTGGAAAAACTCCTGAGGAGCTCTTAGCTCGCTTAGAAGAAATGAAGCAGTCAATGCGTGCCTATTTTATGGTTGACGATTTAACGAACTTGCAGCGAGGGGGACGTTTAAGTGGAGCCCAAGCATTGATCGGTAGCTTACTACAAGTTAAACCGATTCTCCATTTTGAAGATAAAGTCATTGTTCCTTTTGAAAAGATTCGTACAAGGAAGAAAGCGTTAAACCGAATGTATGAGCTTTTTAACGAGGATGCTGAAAAAAACATTCCAATCCGAGCAGTGGCGATTCATGCCAATCAACCAGATGTAGCCGAGAAACTGAAGCAGGAGCTTGAATCAAAGTATCCAAATGTTGAATGCTTGACTAGCTATTTTGGACCTGTGATTGGAACTCATCTAGGAGAGGGTGCGATTGGTCTAGGGTGGTATAGGAAATAAGTGTTGTTTTAAATAGGATTTATAAAAAAATGCATAAGGGAAAAGTACAGAAGTTCTAGTACTTTTTTCCTCTATTTTAGTAAATTATGGACAGGCTGGTAAATATCATTCATAATACTCATGTACTATGCAGAGGAAGGTTTGATTGCTATGAGTTTTACCTCAAGTCAAGAAATAAAAAACAAAAGTGAAGACAAGAAAAGAACTTATCGCCATTGG
The DNA here is from genome assembly GCF_014217835.1 of Metabacillus sp. KUDC1714. NCBI lineage: Bacteria > Bacillati > Bacillota > Bacilli > Caryophanales > Bacillaceae > Metabacillus > Metabacillus elymi. Next base: position 1,351,647 of record NZ_CP055263.1, on the reverse strand, counting down.
ACAACCTTAGAAGACCGCAAACTCTTAGAATTACGCAATAGCGGCATGAAATTTAGACATATCGCTACCCAATTATCTCGTACTGCGATTAGTGTAGAAAAACGATATCGGAAAATTTTAAGAGGTGAATGAGGTGACAAATGAGATTTACTGTTCAAAATAATAGTCTTACTCCAGTACTTTCCCACCAAGAAGGATTGCCGATTTCTAAGTGCACATCCATTCCACAAAACCCAATTAATGAAGAATTTAATTTCTCTCCAGAGCTACAGCAATACCTATCAGGTAAGGAATTGCTTCATTCGGAAATTCCCTTCACAGTTGAACAACTTCACACTCATTATCAGCATGGCTTTATTACATTAACTCATGGTATTTTTCGTGAAAAGGATCACTTAACCTGCAATCGTTGTGGCAACAATAATCCTTCACTATTTGCGTACTTTTCCTGTGCCCGTTGTGGAGAACAGCAATGTCATTATTGCAGAAAATGCATAATGATGGGGCGAGTAAGCGAATGCACTCCCTTATATAGTTGGGTGGGCACTCCACCAGCAGAAAGATCATCCGCATCTCTAGATTGGAACGGAGTCCTGTCGAAGGGACAGGCTCATGCATCGGAGCAGGTAGTAAATGCCATCAAGCATGATCAAGAGCTTCTCGTATGGGCTGTCTGTGGTGCTGGAAAAACAGAGGTATTATTTAAAGGGATTGAATATGCATTATCTATTGGAAAGAAAATCTGCATTGCCACTCCACGCACAGATGTTGTCCTAGAATTAACCCCACGACTTAAAAACGTATTCCCAACCACCGCCGTCGCTGCACTATACGGAGGAAGTGAAGAAAACCACAAGCCCGCATCACTCTATCTTTCAACAACACATCAATTATTACGATTCAAAGAAGCATTTGATACGGTCATTGTAGATGAGGTGGACGCGTTTCCTTACACTGCTGATAGTTCCCTACAATATGCGGTAGAAAAATCCCGCAAAGCCACTAGTTCTCTCATTTATCTAACAGCTACTCCCTCTAAGCAATGGAAAAAAGATGTGGAACAAAAGAAACGAAGAACTGTGAAAATACCAGCTAGATATCACGGACATCCATTACCCGTTCCACAATTTTCTTGGTGTGGAAATTGGAAGAAGCAATTAAAAAAGGGAAGATTACCAAACGTTATTATCAAGTGGATGACCAAACAGCTGCAACGTAACAAGCAGGCGTTTTTATTTGTGCCATCTGTTAAAATCATCGACCAAGTTGTACAGCTGTGCAGGCATTACGATGAGCGAATTGTCGGCGTCTATGCAGAAGACCCAGAGAGAAAGGAAAAGGTAAGGAGTTTTCGTAACGGAGAAGTGCCAATCATAGTAACTTCTACGATATTAGAACGAGGCGTGACAATTGCAAACAGTGATGTAGCTGTGCTCGGCAGTGAGGATGATATTTTTACTGAAAGTGCACTAGTGCAAATATCTGGCCGAGTTGGAAGAAGTGCATCATATCCAACTGGCGACATCATTCTGTTTCACTTTGGTAAAACACAAGCGATGCTGGATGCCAAAAGCCATATTCTACAAATGAATAAGGAAGCAGTAAGGAGTGAGGATTTTACCAATAAATAGTATAGATCTTTCGCATAAATCCTTTCTATGTCATAATCAAAGTAATATTGACAGCAAGGAGATCGTAAGCATGATCATTAACGCGATGGAACGGATTATGAAGGATTTATTAGACGAATATAAAACTCGACTACAGCTAAATTGCACCTGCAATGAGTGCTTAGACGACATCCTAGCCCTCACATTAAATAAAACCCACCCTCGTTATGTGACGAAGGCAGAGAAAGTCATGTATATTAAGGCCGAATTTATTGATAAACAAGAAATGACTTCACTTCTAGTAAAACTAGCTGAATGTGCAAAGATTGTTTCTGATAATCCGACATGCCAAAATCAACAAAAGGAGAAGATCTAAGATTATATGTCTTATCTGTAATGAAGAGATTGCTAACAAGGCTTCATGGACAAGCTTGCTGTTGCTACCTGAAAATACAGCATGTGATGAGTGCTATCAAGCGTTAAAAAAGATTACAGGGGCAACCTGTCCTAGCTGTAGTCGGCCACAGGAAACAGAAACGCGGTGTAGTGACTGCCAAAGGTGGGAGGATGATCCTATGTGGAAAAACATCCTCCACAAAAACATCTCAGTATTTGAATATAATGACGCAGTAAAGGAAGTTCTTGCAACCTTTAAATTCCGTGGAGATGCTGCTTTGGTTAACGTATTTCAAAACGACTTTCTTGGCGTTTATAAAAACCAAATTTCCTCTCAAAATATTGACTATGCAATCCCGATCCCCTTAAGCAAAGAACGCTTGTATGAACGTGGTTTTAATCAAGCAAAACTGCTCGCTGATTTCCTCCCTATTCCCCAACTAGACGTTCTCCAACGAACCCACCATGAAAAACAATCAAAAAAATCACGTCTCGAACGATTAACAGCCTCAAATGTGTTTTCTGTGACAGAATCAAGTAAAATAGATAATAGAAGTTTTTTATTAATAGATGATATTTATACAACAGGGAGCACACTTAGGCATGCTGCAAAGCTACTTATTCAACACGGAGCTACAAGTGTTTCCTCTTTAACATTAATTAGAAGCTAAAAAAATTAATATACCTGCCGATATAAGTAATAGATCATATTCGGATAGGAGAATGACAATGGGAGAACTATCAAACTGCCCAAAATGTAATGCCTTATTTGTAAAAACACAGTTTCGTTCAGTATGTGATGGCTGTTTCAAAATAGAAGAAAAAGCATATGAAACAGTCTACCAATTTTTACGCAAGCGTGAAAATCGCAAAGCAATGCTTCATGAAGTCGTTGAAGCGACGGGTGTTGAGGAAGAATTGGTGTTAAAATTTATACGTAATGGTAGAATTCAGCTTTCTAATTTTCCTAATCTCGGATACCCATGTGCAAAATGTGGAAAAACGATTAAAGAAGATAAGATTTGTGAAAGCTGTAAACAGGATATTCACAAGCAACTGGATCAAATGGAGCAGGTAGAAAAGATTAGTGAGCGGAACCAACTAAAAACGTCTAGTTACACTTACTACTCCCAAAGTACTAAAAAAAGGTGAATCACTAAAACTTGGTTAAAACAATCCGATAAATAATATATATAACGCACGAAAGCGAGGGATCCTCTTGAAAATAAATAATCTTGGTTCTATGGGTGTAAATCCATATAAACGCAGTTTAGAAAAAAGTGCTACAGCAGCACAAAAACCTCAAACAAAGGAAGATAAAGTAGAGATTTCCTCAAAAGCAATCGATCTCCAACAATCAAACGAGGTAACAAAAGCAAGACAAGAAAAGGTTCAAGCGATAAAAACACAACTAGAGAGCGGCACATATACAATTGATCCGAAGGCGATTGCAACGGGATTGGTTAACTTTTACAAAAAATAATTGACTTACAAGCTTTCAATACGGAGGGTTATATAAATGTCAGCTGAGAAATTGATTAAAAATCTAGAGAAACTTTTACAACTTCATCAAAATCTCCATAAAATAACCCTCCAGAAAACGGAAAGCTTGAAGAGTGAGAATATCGAAGAATTAAAGGAATTGCTGAAAAAAGAGCAAATGTTTGTTCAGGCAATTAAACAACTGGAAGCAGAAAGAGTCCAGGTTACTTCAGAATTTCTGGGTCATGCTGAAAATTTAACACTTTCAGCATGTATTGAAAAATCTTCAGGTCATGAAAAACAATCCCTGGAGAGAATCGCTAACGAATTCACCGAAGTGATGGAAAAGCTGACAGCAGCTAACCAGCTAAATAGAGATTTAACACAGCAGGCCTTACAATTTGTGTCCATTTCTTTAGATATGTTAATGCCTCAGGAAAGCCTTACGAACTACAATCGACCGGACGGAAATAAAACACAATCAGATATAAAGCGTCGATCTTTATTTGATTCACAAGCATAACGAAAGGAGGAAAAACTCAATGACATCTACTTTTTATGGATTAGAGATTGCAAAACGAGGAATGTTCACACAACAAAGTGCCCTAAGCACAACAGCACACAATATTGCGAATGCAAATACACCTGGTTATTCACGTCAGCGTGTTAACTTTGTTCAAACAACACCATATCCAACTGTTTCAAAAAATAGTCCTGTCATACCAGGTCAAATGGGTACTGGTGTTGAGGCAGGAACGGTACAACGAGTTCGTGAGGATTTCTTAGATGTTCAATACCGAAGTGAAAATAACAAACTCGGTTACTGGGATTCTCGTGCAAACGCGTTAGAAAAGATGGAGGAAATTATGAATGAGCCATCTGATTCGGGCTTATCTATCACTCTTGATCGTTTCTGGCAATCCCTGCAAGACTTAGCGGTTAACCCAACAAATGCAGGCGCCCGCTCGGTCGTACGTGAACGCGGCATTGCTGTTGCAGAAACATTCAACTATCTTTCAACATCATTGAAATCCATTCAAGGTGATCTGAAAAATGAGCTGGATGTTACAGTAAAGGAAATAAATTCGCTAGCTTCACAAATTAATAACATCAATAAACAAATCTCTGAAATCGAACCGCACGGTTATTTACCAAATGACTTATATGATGAACGAGATCGTTTAATCGACCAACTTTCATCACTTGCTAATGTTAAAGTAACTTCAAATCCTTCTGGAGGTAATGCCCTTGCCATCGCAGAAGGTTCGCTAACAGTTGAAATCGTTGATGACAACGGAAACTCACTTGGTACACTAGTTGATGCAAAAAATAAAAAAGTAAATGAACTAACAGTGGGCTACAAAAAAGATAGCGGCTTAGTTGAAACCGTATCAATTGGTCAAAAAACACTAGGAGTTTTAGAGTTTAATAGTACTGGAAAAATTAGCAGTTTAATTGATTCATATGGCTATACGTATGAAAGTGGAACAAGTATCTTTGAAAAAGGACTATTTCCAGATATGCTTGGAAATATCGATACAATGGCATTTGAGTTTGCTACTAAATTTAATGAAGCACATAAGGAAGGCTGGAGTATTGAGGACTATAATTCAAAGACGCATACTCCTGTAGACTTCTTCGCATTCGGTGAAGATGGATTAACAGATTCAAAAGGAGCAGCAGAGCTTATCAAAATCTCACAAGATATCATCAATTCTACTGATCATATTGCTGCAGCACTGCCTAACGCAGATGGCGAAGTTGCAATAGGTGACAGTCAGAACGCATCCAAGCTTGCCGATGTAAAAAACAAAACATTTAGTATAGATGGAAACACGACTTCCTTTCAAAACTATTATGAAAGTATCATCGGTGGAATGGCAGTTGACGCACAAGAAGCTGAACGCTTAACAGCAAACAGTGGAGTTCTTAAAGATGCAGTAGATGTTAGAAGACAATCAGTCAGTGCCGTATCACTTGATGAAGAAATGACAAACATGATCCAATTCCAGCATGCCTACAATGCGTCTGCACGAATGATCACGATGCAGGATGAAATATTAGATCGTATTATCAATGGAATGGGATTATCAGGAAGGTAGGTAAGTAAAACATGCGTGTAACTCAAGGAATGCTGGCGACAAACTCGCTTCGCCACTTAAGCCAAAGCTATTCAAATATGGGGAAATACCAAGATCAGCTTGCAACAGGCAAGAAGATCAACCGACCTTCTGATGATCCGGTTGTAGCGATTAAAGGGATGTACTATCGAACGAATTTGACTGAAGTGGAACAGTATAAGCGGAATTTATCGGAAGGATATCAATGGATGGAAAGCTCTGAATCTGGTATTGAGCATGCAACACAGGTTATTCAGCGTGTACGTGAGCTAGTTGTACAAGGTAGCAACGGATCAAACAGTCCAGAGGATTTAAAAGCAATCGGAGTTGAAATTGGACAGTTAAAGGAAGACTTAGCAAATGTGGCAAACACACAAGTAGCTGGTCGTTATATCTTTAACGGAACAAAAACTGATAGTGCTCCTGTGACAATTGATGATAGTGGCATTACTGTGGATATGAATACCGATGCATTTAAAGTAGAAGTTTCAAATGGCGTAAAGCTCAAAGTGAATATAAACCCAACAAATGTGTTTGGTAGTGAACTATTTAATACACTGCAATCAATTGAGGATGCGTTAAATAGTGGCAGCATAGAAAGCGGCGATGAATTTCTTAGCAAAATAGATGAACATTTCGATGTCATGTCTGCAGAACGCTCTGAAATCGGAGCACGCTACAATCGTTTAGAAATGATTGATACAAGAATTCAAGATCAGGAAATTATCGCAAGTCGAATTTTATCTGAGAATGAAGATGCTGACATTGAGAAAGTCATCACCGATTTAACAATCCAAGAAAGCATTCACCGTGCATCCTTAGCGGTTAGTTCAAAGATTATTCAGCCGTCATTGATAGATTTCTTAAGATAAGTAACATTAAATAGGATTGATTGGGTCTGACACATTGGGATGAGTCAGACCTTTTTACTAGGGAGTGAAGGAAATGAAAATACCGCAAATTCGCTTGCAAAGTATAACCGCGCAAATTAGTATTCATACTACTAAAGGACAGCAAACAATCGAACAACCAAAAGCAGACCTTTCAATTGAACAGCCGAAAGCCGAGTTATCAATAGAAGCCACCCCGTCTAATCTATCAATTGATCAAACTGAAGCATGGGCAGACATGGATTTGAAGCATATTTCACGGCGAATTAGAGAGGCTGCACAACAGGGACATCAAGATGTAATGGCAGGAATCGCCCGCAGAGCTGAAGAAGGCGAACAATTAAAGCGGATAGAGGACGGAGGAAATCCGCTTGCTGATATAGCGAAGAAACGAAGTCAAAAGCCGATTTATCCATTTAATGTTGGGTTTATACCTTCGGCTGGTAGTGTGAAAATTCAATATGAGCCTGCGAAGGTAAACATCGAGGTTACGCAAAATAAACCTAATATAGACGTATCGCAAAATAAACCAATCATTGACTATCAACCAGGAACGGTTGAAGTGAATCTGGAAAGAAGAAACGAACTCCATACTGATTTTGTACCTGTAAATAAAGGAGAATAAATGAATGAAACTAACAACAAAGTATCATGGGGTTATTGAGATAGAGGAAAAGGACATTCTTCGTTTCCAAAATGGGTTGCCAGGCTTTCTAGATGAGAAATCATTTGTATTACTTCCTTTAGATAGCGATTCACCGTTTTGGATATTGCAATCAACAGAGACACCGGAGTTGGGGTTTGTCACTGTTAATCCGTTTGACTTTTTTGAAACGTATGAATTTGATATTACTGAAAACGATAAGCAATTACTTGAATTAACATCTGAAAAAGATGTAACAGTGTGGACAATATTGAACGTCAAGGATCCATTCGAAGACTCAACTGCAAATTTACAGGCCCCGATCGTTCTTAACACAAGGAATAATCAAGCGAAACAAATTATCTTAACAGATACTCAATATATAACTAAGCAAAAATTAATTCCAGAAAAAGTAGTGAAGTAGGTGGTGGATGGATGCTAGTACTAACAAGAAAACTAAATGAATCAATTCAAATTGGAGATAATATTGAAATTACCGTTCTTTCTGTTCAAGGTGACCAAATAAAGTTAGGAATTAAAGCTCCAAAGGACATTGAGGTTCATCGAAAAGAAATCTATATGTCCATCCAAGAATCAAATAATGAAGCAGCTTCCATACTCCCAAACATCCTAGAACTATTAAAAACACAGCCCAAAAACCTTAAGTAAAAAAACTTGAGGTTTTTTTATTTTTTTCTACAAAATCTATTAAACTTTTCAACCTAGCGACGATATATAAAGTAAGAGGTTGAACCAAATGGCGGCCGACATGAGGGACACCTTAACTTAGAAGATTCACAAGGATGTGGATCATTCATATATTCAAGGAGGAAATTTATAATGAGAATTAATCATAATATTGCAGCTCTTAACACTTATCGTCAGTTGAATAGTGCTTCAAGTGCTCAAGGTAAATCAATGGAGAAATTGTCTTCAGGTCTTCGTATCAACCGTGCTGGTGATGACGCTGCTGGATTAGCAATTTCTGAAAAAATGCGTGGGCAAATTCGTGGATTGGATCAAGCTGCCAAAAATGCTCAAGATGGTATTTCATTGATTCAAACTGCAGAAGGTGCATTAAATGAAACTCATAGTATTCTACAACGTCAACGTGAACTTACTGTTCAAGCATCTAACGGAACAATGACAGATGATGATCGTAAAGAAATACAAAAAGAGTTAAACCAATTAGTTGATGAAATTGATAGAATAGCTGATGATACTACATTTAACACTAAAAATCTGTTAGGTGGAAGTTTAAACGAGAAAATTCATATCGGTGCCGATCAAGGTCAATCAATGGATATTCAGTTCAATGATATGAATGCAGATGCAATTGGAACTGTTTCTGGAAGTGGCCAAGTCTCTAGTGCATCTATTGTTACAGATTTTTCAGGTGCGTTAGATTCTGAACTTGCCTTATCTGCAAATGCTGGTGCTGATACAATGGCAATTACTCTTGACCAAGATTATGGTAGTGTGAAGGGTGTAGTTGATGCAATTAACAATCAAATTCAGGGAAATGCTGTATTTAAGGATTTAGTATCAGTGCAAGTAAAACCAGATGGGAAAATTGCATTAGTAAATAAGACTGATAATGCAGTAACAACTGCTAATGGTGCAGGTGGTACTGTAGATGTAGCAGATTCGTTAAAAATAACTGTTGGAGCAATCGGAGGAACTACTACTAGTGTTTCATCTTTAAAAGTTGATCCTGATACTGCTTCAACTGGTGGAGTTCTAACTCAAAGTGATGCAGATTCTGCTATTAAGGTTATAGATGATGCAATTAAAATGGTATCTGCAGAACGTTCTAAAATGGGTGCTTACCAAAATCGTCTAGAACACTCAATCAATAACTTGAACACATCCTCTGAAAACTTAACAGCTGCTGAATCGCGTGTAAGAGACGTTGACATGGCGAAAGAAATGATGAACCAAACTAAGAATTCTATTCTTTCTCAAGCAGCACAAGCAATGTTGGCTCAATCCAATCAAATGCCTCAAGGTGTGTTACAACTTCTGAGATAATTGATTAGAGGGCGTCTAGCTTGGTAACGAGCTAGAGTATAACTGGGTGAATTGCTGGAACTTTCTAAAGCTTCATCAACCACAACGTAACCAGAAATGGTAGGCGTGAAGGTGTGAAAATGATGAAGATGTGATAATGGATAATCAGCAGCCAAGCTCCTGTGAGGAAACTCTGGAGAAGGTTCAACGACTAGAGAACACGGTCTAAGGCGAAAGCTATGACTATGAATCTCGTAGGGCAGTTAATGCTGTTCGAAGTGCCCAGCCCCTTTCTAGATTAAGGGTGAAGATATAGTCTATTCTATGATCGAAAGACATAGTCGCAAAGCAAGCGAACCAACAACCACAAGGAGTTCTTCAACTTCTTCGTTAATTTTACTAAAAAAAGGCTTTCTCTATTCAGAGGAAGCCTTTTTCCAAATAATACTAGCAATTAAAATATTTCTTTTCACTTCATTTAACTGATTTAACAATTCCACATTTGATCACCTCTCAATTTATTATAATAACGAACTGATGTTTCCATATTACTAAAATAATGTAAAAGTAAGGTATAGATACTATTTTGATAAAATTGAATTCTTATCAGTTTATTTCTCCATTTATTTAAACTTTACCAACTAATAGCCGATATAAATAATAGAGAATAATCAGAGGAGTGTTCCTAATGTCGGTAGAAAAACTATCTTCACAGCCAGCACTTCACAACTTTGAAACAACAAAACCAACTGGCCAAAATGAAACGATCGAACCTAATATAATTGCTAAGCAAAATATACAAGAAAAATCGCCATCTAAAGAGGAAATGGAACGTGTCATAGATGGAATTAATGAAGTATTACAACCGGCTAATACCCATATTAAATTTGAACTTCACGAAAAACTAAATGAATATTACGTAACTGTTGTTGATAACAACACAAATGAGATAGTCAGAGAAATTCCTTCAAAAAAGTGGTTAGACATTTATACTGCCATGACCGATTTTGTTGGGTTAATCGTCGATAAAAAAATTTAGGAGGTGGATGGAGTGGCAATGAGAATAGGTGGACTAGCTAGTGGTATGGATATTGATACGATCGTATCTGACCTAATGAAGGCAGAACGTATGCCGCTAGATAAATTAACGAAAAATAAACAAGTTATAGAATGGCAGCGTGATGCTTATCGCGAGATGAACACACTGCTATTAAACTTCCGAAATCAAACATTTGATATGAAGCTATCATCTAATTTTGGTGCACGTACTGTTACCTCGTCTAACGAAAGTAAAATAACTGCTATTGCAAAAAGTGCAGCAGACCTATCATCCTTTACAATTTCAAGAATTGATCAGCTTGCAACAGCTGCAACAAAGGTGAATGCAGGTGCAATTTCTAAAACTGGAACTAAGATCGATGCATCGGTAAGTCTTTATAGCATGAAAGATAACTTTGCTAATACAAACTTTGGTTGGACTTCTGGGAGTGTTGAAACTCAAACTATATCTCCATCAGCCAACGGAAAAACATTCAAGCTAACTCTGGCAGAAGGTGTAGAATTACAGGAAATTGCTAACCATACAACAGTTAAGGTGGATGGAAAGTCATTTAATATCATCACTGATCCAGCAGCTACTCTTCAAACTGGAGATGTAAGAGTTGATAAAGACGGCAATCTGGAGTTCTTTGATGAAATTTCTAAAGGAAGCACAATTAAGGTTGATTTTGCAGCAACTAAAAAAATTGAAATTTTAAAACCAACAGCCGACTTCACAGAAATCCAATTAGCCAAGAGTCCTATATCTCTACAGGACGAGGTTGTTGTTACAATTAACGGTATTGATTATCGAAATAGCGGTACAAATAAAAATGAACTTTTAGCAGCTGATAACTCGGTGTTTGCAAAAATTGATGAAAGTGGGAAAATTACGTTTACAAATCAACAAGCAAAAGATACGGAAGTAAAAGTAGCTTATGAACAAATGTATTTTGCATTCGATATTGGTTCCCATACTTCAAATGGTCAGGTAAACGAACGATTTCTTGTCCAAGGTTCAGATTCCCTTGATTCAGTATTAAGTAAAATCTCTTCTTCTGATGCTGGCCTATCAGCTTATTATGATACATTCACAGACCAAGTAACATTAACTCGCAAAGAAACTGGTGATTTTAACGAGGCTGGAAATGAAATCATCACTACACCTGGTTTTCTAAATAATATTTTACGCTTTGGAAGTGGATCAGAAACAGGTGGGGATAATGCTGTTTTTACTGTAAACGGACTCAGCACTGAACGTACATCAAACACGTTTGACATGAATGGTGTGACATTTACGTTAAAGGATAAGCTGTTAAGTACAGAACCGAGTATTTCGATTAACGTTGCTAACGATACAAATAAAGTCGTTGAAAATATTACAAAGTTTGTTAACTCTTACAATGAGTTAATTGAAAAAATTCAAACAAAGGTGAATGAGGAGAAATACAAGGATTATTTGCCATTGACAGATACAGAGCGAGAAGGGCTATCTGAAAAGCAACAGGAAAAATGGGAAGAGATGGCGAGAAGTGGTTTACTTCGCAGAGATTCCTTACTTTCAGGCCTACTTTCAAAAATGCGGACTGACTTTTATTCACCAGTAAGTAATGCAACAGTTGATTCCAACGTTAAACAATTATCTAGCATCGGGATAACCACAACGTCGAATTATCTTGAAGGTGGAAAGTTAGTTATTAATGAAGATGAGCTTCGGAAAGCAATTGAAGAAAATCCAGAATCTGTAGAAAAGCTATTTACTAGCAGCGGTTCTACAAGTGGAGAACAAGGAATTCTAAATCGACTATATGACAGTTTAACAAATACAATGGACAGTATTAAAACTAAAGCAGGAAATTTAAATGCAACTAATGATACTTTTACATTAGGGAAAAACCTTAACAGAATTACAGATCAAATGGATCGCTTTGAAGACCGCCTAACACAAGTCGAAAACCGTTACTGGGCACAGTTCACAGCAATGGAAAAAGCAATCCAAAAATCAAATTCACAAATGTCCTATCTCATGCAGCAATTCTCATCATAATAAAAGGAGTGTCACCTATGGCAATGAATAACCCGTACGCAGCCTATCAGCAAAATGCAGTAACAACCGCTTCCCCAGGTGAAGTTACGTTAATGCTATACAATGGCTGTCTTAAATTTATTAAACTAGCTAGCTCAGCAATTGAAAATAAAGAAATAGAAAATAAAAATACCAATATCCAAAAAGCACAGAAAATTATTACAGAACTCATGGTCACGTTAAATATGGATCTGGAAATCTCTAAAAATATGATCGTTATGTACGACTATATTAACCATCGTTTAACGGAAGCGAATGTGAAGAATGATGAGTCAATTTTAAAGGAAGTTGAAGGTTTGGTTGTTGAATTCCGCGATACATGGAAGCAGGTTATTCAAATTACTCGTCAACAACAGCATCGTCAAGGCGGTCAAGCGTAGTGTCTCGATTAAAAAAAGTATACGGAGTAACCGAACAGCTTTTTCAATTGGTGTCACAGCCGATCGCAAAGGAAGCAAGAGATGTATGTATTGAAAAGATAACATCTTTGTTAGAAAATCGTGATCAGCTCTTAAGCGATGTTCAGCCACCTTTTACTAAAAATGATCAGCAACTATTTCAGCAAATTGTCACTTGGAATGAAGTTATTACGAAAAGATTCACTGAGATTAAGCAACAAATCCAACAAGACATGATGCAATTAAAAAAGACGAAGTCGTCCAATCAACAATATGTCAATCCATATCAAGGCATTTCCACATCTGATGGCATGTTCTATGATAAACGAAAATAGGTGAACCGTAATGGTATCCTTAACAAGTGATCAATATGAGTTGATTCTTCACATCTAACTCTGCATTTGATCAAGTGATTTTAACTTTAGTCGGTGAGGCATCCATTTTCACAACTGTTAAAAAAACTTCACGAGTTTGTTAAAACGCAATTAGTTCATATCTATATAAAATGGAAAGAATCCGTTCAGACTCAGTTACAACCCTATATTACACAGTAAAACTCGTCTTTCATGGCGAGTTTTTTTCGTGAAAAGAGGTAGAGGATGAGATAAATATATGATAAAATAAATGAGAACAAATGTTCTGTACATTAAGCAATGAATGTATAAAATTAAAAAGGTATGTGATAAAATAATGTTATTAAACAGGGTTTTTGAGAAACCTCGAGAATACGGAACTGTTGATTATGATGGTCTATGGAAAAAGTTAATCTATGAGTTGTTTGAGGAGTTTGTCTTATTTTTTGTAACTGACCTGTATGAAAAAATTGATTTTTTAAAGGAACCTGAATTTTTACAACAGGAGCTTTTTCAGGAAATTATTCATGAAAGAAAAGGAAGACAAGTTGCTGATCAAATTGTAAAAGTATTTCTAAAAAGTGGAGAGGAGAAGTGGCTGTTAATTCACATTGAAGTACAGGGAGATCGTGATCCTGACTTTGCAAAAAGAATGTTTCGTTATTATTATCGAATATTTGATAAATACGACCAAGAAATTGTTGCGATTGCTTTATTAACAGATACCTCCAAACACTTCCGACCTAACACGTTTCATCGTACATCTTATGGAACAGTGTTAACTTATGAATATAATATTTACAAATTTATTGATCAAGATAAAACAAAGCTTCTGCAATCGAGTAATCCATTTGCTATTGCAGTATTAGCTGGAAAGCTTGCCAATGAAGCAAAAAATGACTCAGAGAAGCGTTATCGTTTTAAACGAAAATTAATCCAATTAGTGTTGCAAAAAAATGATTATCCCCAAGAAGAACGATACATATATTTATCCGCATTAATATACTTCATTGATTATTTATTACAAATCCCGATTGAATTAACACAAAAACTACAGAATGAAATCATTCTTACAAAGGAGGAAATAGAAATGATGTATTTAGATCGAAACAATTTGCCGCCGACTTTTGGGGAATTGAAGAGGTTGGTAAGAGAGGAAGGGAGAGAAGAAGGAAGAGAAGAAGGAAGAGAAGAGGGACGAGAAAAAGGAATTGAAGAAGGTCAGAAGCTGGTTGCAGTTGAACTTTTGAAAGATGGTATGCCTGTAGAACTAGTTGCCAAGTATGTAAAACTGTCAAGTGAAATAGTGAAGGAATTGAAGGGGGAATATCTGAACAATTAGGGGAAATATATTTATCCTTATCCGCATTAATATACTTCATTGATTATATCTATTACAACTCCCATTTGAATTAACACAAAAACTACGGGAAGAAATCATTCTTACAAAGGAGGAAATAGAAATGATGTATTTAGATCGAAACAATTTGCCGCCGACTTTTGGGGAATTGAAGAGGTTGGTAAGAGAGGAAGGGAGAGAAGAAGGAAGAGAAGAGGGACGAGAAAAAGGAATTGAAGAACGTCAGAAGCTGGTTGCAGTTGAACTAATGAAAGATGGTATGCCTGTAGATCTAGTATCCAAGTATGTAAAGCTATCAATTGAGATAGTGGAGGAACTAAAGAGAAAATATATGAACAATTAGGAAAATAAGTCTAAGACCCAAATGTATGTCCAGAATAATAATTCGCTCATCCATAAAATCTTCTAGGGAGAGTATGTAAATTTAGTCATAATGACTTTGAAATAATAATGAAGGAGGTATCATAATGGAACAGGAAACAATGCTAAAGGAAATACTCAATGCATTAAAAATACATTCAGATCATATGGATCAAAAGTTTAAAAAAGCTGATGAAAGATTTGAACAAGTTGATAAAAGATTCGACAATATTGATGACCGATTAGATAGAATAGAGAAGAAAAAGGATGGCTTTCGTGTTGGACTAACAGAGTCACAAGAAACGATTGATTTTATCTCCGTAAAAACTTTACAACATGAGAAAAAACTTCGTAAAATAAATCAATCGTAATACACTTCAGCCCCAAATTCCTCGTGCACTGTCACCACCCGGAAAAGTCCAAGCAATGCAGTAACAAGCAGGTATCAGCCGGCATTTTAAAATTGGAGACTATCATAAATTCACTCGAAATAATGTGGCAAAAACGAAGGGAATTCGATTATATTCGAATCACATTTTCGTGATATCGATATGTGGAACAAACGAAAAGTTCCATTCCTGCTCTAGCCAATCAACAACCTTAAAGAGTTCTGAATTTACTAAAGTAATTTAGTAAGTTTTTTTGTACCTTAATTAACCAATACATATCCCCAAATGTAAGCGCATATACTATTACACTTAATCCTGTATTTACAAAAATAAAACAATCTTCAACATTTTTCACAAATTTTTCACGAAATTTTTACGTTTTAGCAGGAGACAAGCAGGGAAATATAGAATTAAGTATACATAGCTTTATCATAAAGGAGGAGTTCAATCATGAGATATAACGTCAGAGGGGAAAACATTGAAATAACTCCAGCATTAAGAGAATATGCAGAAAAGAAAATTGGTAAGCTTGAGCGATACTTTGAAGATTCAGTTGACGCAAATGTAAATGTAAACTTAAAATTCTATAATGACCAGGAGTCAAAAATAGAAGTAACGATTCCAATGACAGATCTTGTGCTCCGTGCTGAGGAGCATAATCAAGATATGTACGCAGCCATTGATCTTGTGGTAAATAAATTAGAACGTCAAATTCGTAAGCATAAAACAAAAGTCAATCGCAAGCTTCGTGAGCAGGGTGCTCCAAAGTTTGTATTTAGCAATTTACTACCTGAAGAAAACGCTCCATTAGATGAGGAAGATCAGGAAGAGGTTGTTCGTACTAAGCGCTTTAACTTAAAGCCGATGGACAGCGAGGAAGCGATCCTGCAAATGGACATGTTAGGTCATAGTTTCTTTGTATTTACGGATTCTAAAACGAATAAAACGAATGTTGTCTATAAACGTAAAGATGGAAAATATGGCTTAATTGAGCCTCACGTATAAAACAAGGACAGCGCCTAATTAGGGCGCTGTTATTTTATTTCATAGGGGAGAAATTGATGAGTAAACCTAAAATTACCGTAATAGGTAGTATAAACATGGACCTTGTTACGAAAACAAATACAATTCCAAAAGTCGGGGAAACCGTTTTAGGGGAATCCTTTTTCACAATTCCAGGTGGAAAAGGTGCAAATCAGGCTGTTGCAGCTGCTAGATTAGGAGCAGAGGTCACAATGATTGGCTGCGTAGGAGACGACGCATTTGGGAGTGAATTAAAAAATCATTTAACCGCTCAAGGAGTTTCAATGGAAAATGTTAAAACCATCCCCGAAACTTCAACAGGTATTGCCTCGATAACTCTTTCCAATGGAGATAACAGCATTATCATCGTATCTGGTGCAAATCATTTTGTAACACCTGAAGTCGTTAAACAGCATGAACACATCATTGCTGAAAGTGATATCGTGCTTTTACAACTCGAAGTCCCATTACAAAGTGTTATTGAAGCTGTTCAACTAGCAAGAAAACATAACGTGCGAGTGATCTTAAATCCTGCTCCGATTCAAAAACTACCAAAGGAACTAATCCTACAAGTAGATTACATAACACCAAACGAACACGAACAAGAAATGCTCTTATCTAGAAATGACATGACTGACGAAGAATTAATCCAAGTTAAAGAAAAATGCATCGTAACAAAAGGATCAAAAGGTGTAATGCTTTATCAAAATGGAGAAACTTTTATCCAAGGCTATAAAGTCAAAGCTGTTGATTCTACTGGTGCAGGAGACTCCTTCAATGGAGCGTTAGCTTTCTCTTTAAGCAATGGTGCTGCCTTAAAAGAATCCTGCCAATTTGCCAATGCAGTTGCAGCATTGTCTGTTACTAAACTTGGTGCTCAAGCGGGGATGCCGACATTACAGGAAGCGGAAGAGTTTATTTCTACACGGTAATTGTCTCACCAGAGCGATTCGACAAAATTCGGGCGGTGACAGGCACCCGGTTGTACCCCATCTCAAATAGTGCTAAAATAAAGGATAGTTTAACAAAAAACAATCAACAAACAAAAATGATAATTTCACTCTAAACACAGAGGAGCGTTATGATGCTTGGAATTTTAAATAAGGTGTTTGATTTTAACAAACGTGCGTTAAATCGTTATGAAAAGATGGCTGATCAGATTGATGCATTAAGCAGTAAAATGAGCGGTTTATCTGATGATGATCTTAAAGCAAAAACAGAAGAATTTAAGGGTCGCGTTGCAAAAGGTGAATCACTCGACGATCTTTTAATAGAGGCGTTTGCTGTTGTTCGTGAAGCAGCGAAGCGTGTGTTAGGCTTACATCCATACAAGGTACAGTTAATGGGTGGTATTTCCTTACATGAAGGGAATATTTCAGAAATGAAAACAGGTGAAGGGAAAACCTTAACTTCAACAATGCCTGTTTATTTAAATGCGCTATCTGGTGAAGGTGTACATGTTGTCACAGTCAATGAATATTTAGCAAGTCGTGATGCACATGAAATGGGACAGTTATTTGAATTCCTTGGCCTAACAGTTGGTCTTAACTTAAACTCACTTAACAAAGATGAAAAACGTGAAGCATATGCTGCAGATGTTACATATTCAACTAACAATGAGCTTGGATTTGATTATTTGCGCGACAATATGGTTCTTTACCGTGAGCAAATGGTACAACGTCCACTTAATTTTGCCGTAATCGATGAGGTTGACTCGATCTTAGTCGATGAAGCGAGAACACCGTTAATTATCTCAGGACAAGCTGCGAAATCGACAAAGCTTTATATCCAAGCGAATGGCTTTGTTCGCCAATTAAAGCAGGAAGAAGATTTTACATATGATGTGAAAACAAAGGCTGTTCAGCTTACAGAGGACGGTATGACAAAAGCTGAAAAAGCCTTTGGAATTGAAAATCTTTTCGATATCAACCATGTTGCGTTAAATCATCACATCAACCAAGCGTTAAAAGCACAATTTGTGATGCAGCGCGATGTTGACTATGTTGTTGAAGAAGAACAGGTTGTCATTGTTGACTCGTTCACTGGTCGTCTAATGAAGGGACGTCGCTATAGTGATGGGCTTCACCAAGCAATTGAAGCTAAAGAAGGTCTAGAGATTCAAAATGAAAGCATGACACTTGCAACAATCACATTCCAAAACTACTTCCGTATGTATAAAAAGCTTTCTGGTATGACTGGTACAGCGAAAACAGAGGAAGAAGAGTTCCGCAACATTTATAACATGCAGGTTGTCGCAATTCCAACGAACAAGCCAATTGCTCGTGATGATAAAGCTGATTTAGTTTACCGTTCCATGGAAGGGAAATTCCGTGCAGTTGTCGAGGATGTATCACAACGTCATGATCTAGGTCAGCCAATTTTAGTTGGTACGGTTGCTGTTGAAACATCTGAATTAATTTCTCAGCTTCTTAAGAAAAAAGGAGTTCCCCATCATGTGTTGAATGCAAAAAACCATGAGAAGGAAGCAGAAATTATTGAAAATGCAGGTCAGCGTGGAGCTGTTACAATTGCAACAAATATGGCTGGTCGTGGTACAGATATCAAGCTTGGTGATGGAGTTCGTGAGATAGGTGGTTTAGCGGTTATCGGGACTGAGCGTCATGAATCCCGCCGTATTGATAACCAGCTTCGTGGACGTTCAGGACGTCAAGGTGATCCAGGGGCAACACAATTCTATCTTTCTATGGAAGATGAGTTAATGCGCCGCTTTGGCTCAGAAAATATGATGAATATGATGGATCGTCTAGGTATGGACGATACGCAACCAATTCAAAGTAAAATCGTCTCTCGTGCTGTTGAATCTGCACAAAAACGTGTTGAAGGTAATAACTTTGATGCACGTAAACAGCTTCTACAATATGACGATGTATTACGTCAGCAACGTGAAGTTATTTATAAACAACGCTTTGAAGTTCTTGATTCTGATAACCTTCGTGAGATTGTTGAAAAAATGCTTCTGTCAACGATTGAGCGCACTGTAGCTACTTATACACCACAAGATGAGGTTGAGGAAGAATGGAACTTAGAAGGTATTATCGATTATATGAATGCCAACATTCTTCAAGAAGGTGAACTTGGAATATCTGACCTTCGTGGAAAAGATCCAGAAGAAATGACAGAGCTTATTAGCAAAAAAGCAATCGCACTGTACAACTTGAAGGAAGAAGACTTCGGCGATGAGCAGATGCGTGAGTTTGAAAAAGTTATTCTTCTTCGTGCGGTTGATTCAAAATGGATGGATCACATCGATGCGATGGATCAGCTTCGTCAAGGTATTCATTTACGTGCATACGGTCAAAATGATCCGTTACGTGAATACCAAATGGAAGGCTTTGCGATGTTTGAAAACATGATTGCCTCCATTGAAGAGGATGTTGCGAAATATATTATGAAAGCACAAATTCGCAATAATCTTGAGCGTCAAGAGGTAGCGAAGGGCCAAACAGCCGTTCATCCAAAAGAAGGCGATGAACCGCCAAAGAAAAAACCGTCTCGTAAAGTCGTTGAAATTGGTCGAAATGAGCCGTGTATTTGTGGCAGTGGTAAAAAGTACAAAAACTGCTGTGGCCAATAAATAGCTTTCAATAGAGAAAAAGGTATATAATATAGAAATTACTTAAACTGAGAGAGGTGACATTACACCTCTCTCTTGTTTGCGGATTTATCCTGACAACACAAATTAAACCCGAGGTGACTGCAATGGAATTAGTAGAAATTCGACAAGAGCTTGAAAAAACAGCTAAACGTTTAGCGGACTTTAGGGGGTCTCTTTGACCTCGATATAAAAGAAGCTCGTATTCAGCAACTAGAAGGGCAAATGACTGCACCTGATTTTTGGGATAACCAAAACGCTGCACAAACGGTAATAAATGAAACAAACGCATTAAAAGAAATGGTTGACCAGTTTCATGAGTTAAATGAGTCATATGAGAATCTTCAATTAACTTATGAACTCGTGAAAGAAGAAGAGGATGCGGATTTACAGGAAGAGCTTGTTTCTGAAATCAAGGATTTAGTAGGGAAGTTGAATGACTTTGAACTTCAACTGTTACTAAGTGAGCAGCATGACAAAAATAATGCGATTCTTGAGCTACACCCAGGGGCTGGTGGAACGGAGTCTCAAGACTGGGGCTCAATGCTATTACGTATGTACACACGTTGGGCTGAGAAAAAAGGCTTCAAGGTTGAGACGCTTGATTATTTACCAGGTGATGAGGCTGGAATAAAAAGTGTTACCCTCCTGATCAAAGGACATAACGCATATGGCTACTTAAAAGCAGAAAAAGGCGTTCATCGCTTAGTACGTATTTCACCTTTCGATTCATCAGGCCGTCGTCATACTTCATTCGTTTCCTGTGAGATTATGCCTGAATTTAATGAAGAAATCGATATCGAAATTCGGACTGAAGATTTAAAAGTTGATACGTACCGTGCGAGTGGAGCTGGTGGACAGCATATTAATACAACTGACTCTGCTGTTCGTATCACACATGTGCCAACAAATATTGTTGTGACATGTCAAACAGAGCGTTCCCAAATTAAAAACCGTGAGCGTGCTATGAAAATGCTTCAAGCTAAGCTATATCAAAAACGAATTGAAGAGCAAGAAGCTGAGCTTGCGGAAATCCGTGGTGAGCAAAAGGACATCGGCTGGGGCAGCCAAATTCGTTCTTATGTATTCCACCCATATTCAATGGTAAAGGATCACCGTACCAATACAGAAATCGGAAACGTACATGCGGTCATGGATGGAGAATTAGATCCGTTTATTGATGCGTTCTTACGTTCGAAATTATCATAAAATAATGAAGCAACTCGTATTGTGAACGCAATCGGGTTGCTTTTTTTATAGCTGGGGCTAAGGGCATTGAATTAGTCAAATGCAAAATTATCAGTAAAAGTTGCAAAAAAATCATCCGCATTTGCAAAATTATTAATAAAAGTTGCAAAATTAGTATCCAAACTTGCAAGAATCACTAGTTAACTCCTCTAAACCTTCTATAGTGCCTCACATTTCTATGAACTTTTTCCTCTATAAAACCCCACTTCGTAATTTTTTCTCCAAAGTAGCAAACACTAATAAAAATTACCCTCTCTTTACCTCGTTACCACGTTATTTAGCTGTCATTCACAGACAAAATAACGAGTGCTATACTCATTTAGGACATCTCATGAATAACAAAAAAGCTAAAAAGGAGGTACATTTCCTATTGATTCGCAAAAGAAATCATTCATACAATCCTAGGCTAGAAAAAGTGATTGAATACATATACATATTAATTGGTTCATCATTCGTTGCGATCGGTTTTAATTTATTTTTACTGCCAAATCGAGTTGCATCGGGTGGTGTAAGTGGTATTAGTACGATCCTTGATGCGACATTTGGATTCGAGCCTGCGTATGTGCAGTGGGCCTTTAATATTCCGCTATTTATCGCCGGTGTGATTTTATTAGGGAAACAATTCGGTATCAAAACATTAGTTGGAACTATTTTTGTACCACTTGTTGTCTATCTTACGAGAAACTGGGAGCCGGCCACAATGGATCCTTTGCTCGGTTCATTATTTGGTGGAATTGCCATCGGACTTGGTTTAGGTATTGTATTTAGAGGAAAGGCATCAACTGGAGGGACAGATCTTGCTGCACAAATTATTCATAAGTATACAGGGCTTACACTTGGTACTTGTGTAGCACTACTAGATGGATTTATCGTGCTAGCGGCGGCGTTTGTGTTCGATATTGAAAGAGGGCTTTATGCGTTAATCGGCTTATATGTGACGAGTAAAACGATTGATATCGTTCAAATTGGCTGGGGGCGTTCGAAAATGGCGATGATAATAACTAATCAGCAAAAGGAGATTCAGGATGCGATCCTCCATGAAATTGATCGAGGTGTGACCCGGTTAGCGGCACACGGGGGGTTTACGAACAATGAACGACCCGTTTTAATGTGTGTTGTTGATCAAACGGAATTCACAAAATTGAAACAACTCGTTAAAAGCATTGATCCATATGCATTTGTTACTGTAACAGATGCTTCAGAGGTTCTTGGCGAAGGTTTCAAACGTGCCTAGTTAGGTTATAATAACCTAGAAATTATATACATAATGAAGGAGGAAATCCTGTTGAAAACCAAGCTACTTACATTATTACTTGGAACATCGGTTATTCTTGGCGCTTGTGGTGGTGGAGAAGAGCCTAAGGAAGAAGCAAAAGGCGAGGCTAGCGGTGATGCAGAAACGATCGTTCAACAAAGCTGTATTGGCTGCCATGGTGAAAATCTAGAAGGCAAAAATGGTCCAGACTTACGTGAAGTCGGAGCGAAATATGAAAAAGAAGAAATAAAAGAGATCCTAATCAACGGTCGTGGAGGCATGCCGGGAGTATTACAGGATGCTGACGCTGAAGTTGTCGCAACATGGTTGGCAGAGAAAAAATAAATCGCCCTAAATGAAATATATTGTAATAAAATGAAAGGTTGACTCCGACAAAGGTCATCCTTTTTTTATTTTTTCTTGCAATATTAGTCAGAAGGTTCTAAAATTTTAATAGTAAAACGCTTACTTATACATAATCCTTTTGTCACATTATCCCATACAACCCTCAAAAAAACTTATTATATCAAGGTTTTTGAAGGTTTAATATGCTTGAAATGAAATTGTAATATAAATTTAGTCTATTTTTGACGAAAATTGATGGTATAATAAATCTTGTAGTTTTGAAGACAAGGAATTATTATGTCTGTTTAGTCGACAATTTACGACAATGAACGACATATTTCCAAATAAAAACAACTATTAGGTGGTTTTTCTATGATAGAAATGTCAGAAGTATATAAAACATATCCCAATGGTGTTTTAGCCATTAATGGGCTTGATATAATGATTAACCAAGGTGAGTTTGTTTATGTAGTTGGACCTAGTGGAGCTGGGAAGTCAACATTTATTAAAATGATGTACCGTGAGGAAAAACCTTCAAGCGGGAAGATCATCATTAATGGTGTCGATTTATCAAAGCTTAAGGAAAATAAAGTTCCGATGTTAAGACGTAGTATTGGTGTTGTGTTCCAGGATTTTAAACTATTACCAAAGCTAACAGTCTTTGAAAATGTTGCTTTTGCATTAGAAGTGATCGGTGAAAACCAAAAAAATATTAAAAAGAGAGTACTAGACGTACTAGATTTAGTTCAGCTTAAGCATAAGGCACGATTCTTCCCTAATGAATTATCAGGTGGGGAACAGCAACGTGTTTCTATTGCGCGTTCAATCGTTAACAATCCTGCAGTAATGATCGCGGATGAACCAACTGGTAACCTTGATCCTGATACGTCATGGGAAATCATGCACCTGTTTGAGGAAATCAATAATCGTGGTACAACGATTGTTATGGCAACACATAACAGGGAAATTGTAAATACGTTGAAAAAGCGTGTCATCGCAGTCGAAGATGGAAAGATTGTGCGTGATGAAGCAAGAGGGGAGTACGGTTTATATGATTAATACTCTTGGTCGTCATTTCCGTGAAAGTTTAAAGAGTCTAGCAAGAAATGCATGGATGACGTTTGCATCAGTCAGTGCAGTAACTGTGACATTAATTTTAGTTGGTACATTCTTAGTCATTATGATGAACCTAAACAATGTTGCAGATAATCTTGAAAACGATGTTGAAGTTCGTGTTCTTATCGATGTAACCGCTAAAGAGGATGCACAAGCAAAGCTTAAAAGTGAGATCGAAAAGATTAAAGAGGTAGATTCTATTGTTTACTCTCCTAAGGAAAAAGAGTTAGATAACTTAGTTGAGAGTTTAGGTGAAGAAGGAGAATCCTTTGAGCTTTTTGAGCAAAATAATCCATTAAACGATGTTTTTGTTGTCAAAGCAAAAGAACCACAGGATACAAAGCTAATTGCAGATAAAATTGCAAAATTTGAAAATGCATCAAAAGTGAAATATGGCCAAGATGAAGTTGAAAAGCTTTTTGATGTTATATCACTTTCTCGAAATATTGGATTAGGTCTTATTATAGGTCTGATTTTTACAGCGATGTTCTTAATATCTAATACAATTAAAATTACGATTTTCGCTCGTAGACATGAAATCGAAATTATGAGACTTGTTGGTGCCACAAATGGATTTATACGCTGGCCGTTTTTCTTAGAGGGTTTATTTTTAGGAGTACTCGGTGCGGTTGTTCCGATCGTGCTTATCATAGCAGTATACAAATCGTTATACACATGGGCTTTACCAAAGCTTCAAGGCTCGTTTGTTGAGTTCTTGCCGTTTAGTCCATTCGTATTCCAAGTATCAGCCATCCTATTATTAATCGGTGCTTTAATCGGTGTATGGGGAAGCTTAATGTCAGTACGTAAATTCTTAAAAGTGTAAACTAGCAGTTTTTTGACTGCTAGTTTACTAGTTTTTGTAGATTAGGAAATTATAAAATTCTTGGACTATGGATATGAGCTCGACATCCAGCTCCAGCGCCTAGCGCCTAGTGAACTTCACACTCCTTATACGCTAAGTCAACATCGAATCGCTTACGCTCTTCGTGTTTCCTTTATCTCATACGGAGTGCTCCAGTTCATACGTCGCTGACCAAGGCGCTTGCGCTTTTGATACATAATGCAGGGGAGGAAAGAGAAAAACATGATGAAAAGAAAAATAGTAACGTTCAGCTTGGCTGCGATCATTGGGACAAGCGGGTTATTTCTGCCATATAACAATCTTGCCTTCGCTGAAACGTTAGATGAGAAAAAGAAGGATATTCAAAGCAAGCAATCTGACGTATCTTCTAGTATTGATGAAAAGGAAAGTGAAATCACAAACCTAGAGCAAGAGAAAGAACAGCTTAACGCGGATATCAAAAACATTGATATGCAAGTTGCTGAGACGAACGGTGAAATTAGAGAAAAAGAAGCTACTATCGAGGAAACAAAGAAAAAGATTGAAGAGTTAAAAGCAGAAATTGAAGTTGTAAAGGCAAGAATTGCTGAGCGTAATAAATTATTAGAAGACCGTGCACGTTCTCTTCAAGAGAGTGGCGGTATGGTTAGCTATTTAGATGTGCTACTTGGTGCTCAAAGCTTTGGTGACTTTGTCGGACGTGTTAGTGCCGTTACAACAATTGTCGAAGCAGACCGTGAAATTCTTAAAGCACATGAAGAGGATAAACAACTTTTAGAGCAAGCAGAGGCAGATCTAAATAGCCAGCTTCAATCGTTAGAACAATCACTAACTGAATTAGAAGGTCTTAAGGAACAATTAAGTGCTCAAGTCAAACAAAAGCAAGAACTTATGAAAAAAGTAGAGCTGCAGCATGATGAAGCGGTTCATGAAGTTCATGAATTAGAAGATGAAGCAGAATTTTTGGCGGAACAAGCAAAGGCAATTGAACTAGAACAACAAAGACAAAAAGAGGCAGCCGAAGCAGCAGCTCGTGCAGCCGCAGAAGAAGCAGCTCGTGCAGCGGCAGAAGAAGCTAAGAAGAAAGCAGCTGCTACTTCAAGCTCGAGTTCAAGTTCAAGCTCAAGCTCAAGTTCGTCTCCAGGCTCAACTACTTCAACAGCTTCAACAGAAAAACCAGCTGTTTCAAGTGGTAACTTTATGTGGCCAGCGTCAGGAAGACATTCTTCTGAATATGGATATCGTATCCATCCGATTACAGGGAATCAAAAATTACATTCAGGTATAGATATTGCAAATAGTACAGGTACTCCAATTGTTGCATCAGCTAGTGGGACTGTTATCCGTTCACATTATTCTAGTAGCTATGGAAATGTAGTCTACATTTCACACAACATTAATGGACAAGTTTATACAACCTTATATGCCCATATGGAAGCTCGCTATGTAAGTGCAGGTCAGTCCGTATCTAAAGGTCAACAAGTAGGTACTTTAGGTTCGACTGGGCAATCAACTGGACCACATTTACATTTTGAAATTCACAAAGGGCCATGGAACGGATCATCAAGCTCTGTAAATCCTAGAAGCTATCTACCATAAACATACCCTTTCAAAAACCTCTAAAACATCATGTTTTAGAGGTTTTTTTGTGTCTAACGCATTAAATTCCTCATCGCTAAATTAGCATAAAAAAGCGAATCCTATATCTCATACGGAGTGCTTCTATTCATGCGTCCCTAAACGAGTGCTTTTGTTCTACACCAGAATTTATATCTTTTCTTAATCAGTTTGGTGTCTAGCTCCAGCGCCTAGACCCTCTTAGGTCTACAGCCACTCAGGAATTGAAGACAAAGAACGTCTTCTATTCCTGAGCGTCTTATGCCTGCCTTAGTCTGTTCAAGGCGCTTCCGCTTTTCTTAGATTGCCTTACATGATTTGTACAAGCTTGACATATACTAAAAAAAGTCTAAATATCAGCTGTTTTACATAAACCTGGCTACATTGGAAATAGGAGGTATAGGATGAATCAGAGAATAACAGCATTGTTGATCGCATTAGCATTAGTAGTAGGGGCAGGTGGCATGTATGTTGGAATGGAGTTATCTGCTCATGAAGCTCCAAAAGAAGTTGAGGCAGTCCCGACACTTGGTAGTGTTTTTAATGCAGAAGAACAGGCATCAGAAATTGAGGGGTTTGATAAATTCAAACAAGCACTTGAGTTAATTTCAACTCGCTATGTGGAGGAAGTAGATGAGGAGGAGCTGTTAGAAGGGGCGATCCAAGGCATGCTCTCCACATTAGATGATCCGTACTCAGTGTACATGGATAAGGAAACGGCAAAGCAATTCTCGCAGTCACTTGATTCTTCCTTTGAAGGAATTGGTGCAGAGGTTGGCATGAAAAGTGGTAGAGTAACCATTGTTGCTCCTTTCAAGGGATCTCCTGCCGAAAAGGCTGGACTTCAACCAAATGACCAGATTGTTAGCATAGATGGTGAAGATGTAGAAGGATTAGATCTTCATGAAACAGTGTTAAAGATTCGTGGTGAAAAAGGAACAAAGGTAGCAATTGAGGTTGTACGACCAAATTCAAGGGAAAAGATAACATTTGATGTTGTTCGTGATGAAATTCCACTTGAAACCGTTATTGGTTCAACAAAGGAGTATAAAGGGAAAAAGGTAGGGTACATCCAAATAACCTCTTTTTCTGAAAATACAGCGGAAGACTTTCAAAAGACGCTAACAAAGCTAGAAAAAGATAATATTGAAGGGCTTGTATTAGATGTACGTGGAAATCCTGGTGGTTACCTGCAAAGTGTGGAGGAAGTTCTAAAACAATTTGTAACAAAGGAAAAGCCTTATATCCAAATTGAAGAGAGAAACGGTGATAAAAAGCGTTACTTTTCATCACTCACTAAGAAAAAGGAATACCCTGTCAGCGTGTTAATCGATAAAGGGAGTGCTTCAGCTTCTGAAATCCTTGCGGGGGCTTTAAAGGAAGCGTCAGGCTATGACATAGTCGGTGTCACCTCTTTTGGTAAAGGAACTGTACAACAGGCAGTACCAATGGGAGATGGCAGTAACATTAAACTAACCCTCTATAAATGGTTAACACCTGAAGGGAACTGGATCCACAAAAAAGGTGTTGAGCCAACCATTAAGGTAGAGCAGCCAGAAATATTCCAATTAAGCCCGATCCAGCTCGAAAAAAGTTTAGAGCCTGATATGAATAATGACCAGGTAAAAACAGCGCAACTTATTTTAAAAGGGCTAGGCTTCAAACCGGGAAGAGAAGATGGCTACTATAGCAAGGAAACAGAAACAGCTGTAAAAGCCTTTCAAGAAGCAAATGAACTACCAATAAACGGAAAAATCGATCTCCAAACTGCAGATACACTAAATCAAAAAATAGTTGAATTAAAAGGGAAAGAAGAAAATGACCTCCAGTTAAAAACAGGGATCAAGGCGTTGTTTGAATAAATGTTTGAGTGTTTGGGGACAGTCCCCCGCCGCTTTAAAGCGGTGAGGGACTGTCCCCATTTTAATTCATCACATAAGGACGTAAAATTACCAGCCGTTCCGAAATAGTATAAATAAAGAGATCTTAGGTATCTTAGGTATTTAATATAAGAGAGAAGACCGGGGGGTTCAACATGAAAAAGTCCAGTTACCTGAAGGAACAGGTTTATCAACATTTAATTTCGGAGTTAAGTGAAAAGAATTCGGCAGCGCATTCATATGCTAGTTCTAGTAAATGGATTCGATTGTTTTGTATGTATTTAGCAAATTATACAACGATTAAAGAGATTGACCAGGTGGACAAAGCTAGTGTTCAGAAATATTTTACGTATTTATTAGATAATCATAAGCGCTTGTCTCTTAGTTTGACAGATATAAAGAAGTCAATGCAAATGATCGAGGAGATTTTACATATTGAGGTAGGTAATTCTTTGAATGATTTTTCACTGTCTAATACTAGTCTGTGGAATAACTTAAAATAAGCATACTCAATCCTCTCCTTAGATGGTAAAATATGAATAACCTACTAGATTCGTACGGGTAGAAACAGTAAGGTGGGATTCTGTTTTGATAGAAAATTGGTTACTTGAGTTGCTTTGGGCAATTGGACGTTTCTTTATTCATCCACTCTTTTATTTGTTCCTTCTGTTGACACTAGCATACGGCTACTTTCGCATAAAGCGCGAAAGGAAATCCTTCCATGTACGTGTCCAGGACATTTACAACGAAATGAAATTTACTTATACAAAGGGATTACTCATAGGTTGTATCGCATCGCTCGTCCTCTTTGGAATTGGGTTAAGCTTACCATTTGGAACAATTGTGTTACTAACGACTGTCACAGCTCTATTAGGGTTTACATTTCAGTTACGTTGGCTTTCAGCTGCTTTTTCAATTGGGATAACGCTCTTTGCAACTGCGATTATAACAAATGTAGATGCTGGTGGCTTTGAACAATTTTTTGTAGGATTATCTGAAACAAGCTACTCGTCACTTAGTATAGTTGCAGGCTTAATGATTATTGCGGAAGGTGTATTGATTTACCGTACTGCATACCAAAACACTTCACCTTTCTTGAAAACGAGTACAAGGGGCTTACCGATTGGTACTCATGTAGCAAACCGTACATGGATGTTGCCCTTGTTATTTCTTGTACCAGGTGGCACGCTAACCTCAACTCTCCCGTGGTGGCCAATTTTAACGATTAATGGAGAGCCATTTTTACTTATGTTCATTCCATTCTTCATTGGCTTTCATCAACGTGTTCAAGGGTCACTTCCACAAGAAAGTATTAAGGTTACGGGACACCGCGTTATTTGGCTAGGTGTACTGACTTTATTCCTTTCTGTCGTAAGTATTTGGTTTACAGTTGCTGCCTTTATCGCCATTATCATTGCAATAGTTGGTCGGGAATTTATTACAATCCGTCAAAGAGTGAACGACAAATCTGCTGCATTTTATTTTTCAAAAAGAGATCAAGGCTTAATGGTCTTAGGAATTCTTCCACAATCACCAGCTGAGAGAATGAATTTGCAGGTTGGGGAAATGGTGACAAAGGTGAATGGACATGCTGTGAAAACAGTCGAGGAGTTTTACCAATCTGTACAGAAAAATCGTGCATTTTGTAAACTAGAAGTCATCGGCTTTAATGGTGAAATTCGCTTTGTTCAGCGCGCATTGTATGAAGGTGAGCATCATGAATTGGGGATTCTTTTTGTTGTTGATGAGAAGAAGTGGGAAATTGAAGCGGTATAATTGTAGTTTAATATAATCCGGAATCTGTACAAATTTTTCCAGTTTCTATAGGATTAATCATTAAAAATATTGAGATTTTAAAAATTTATTAACCATAAAGAAATAAGCGTAAAAATGGCAAAATTAATAACCAAATTAATTTTGCTATTTTTATATACATTTTTATGATAGCGCAACCAAAAAGGAAGAGTTATTCATTGATTACATAACATATTACGTCCCTCTTTTCTAAAATAGGAAAAAAGTTTGTATTATGAATTAGCATCTTGACTTTCTTACGTAAATGAGTAAAAATATTAGTAAAATATTTTACTTGTGAAATATACTATTACTTAGGATAATAAGACATAGAAATAGTTATCCATTTTTAGAGTGTAAAATGAAAGGTACCAATAATGGAGGTGGGAAGAATGGCGACAATTAAAGATATTGCAGAAGAAGCGGGGTTTTCTATTTCTACAGTTTCTCGTGTTTTAAATAATGACCTTAGCCTTTCTGTTCCAGATGAGACGAGAGACAAAATTTATGAGGTTGCTGATAAATTAAATTATCGTAAGAAAACATTAAGGTTAATCGTGAAAAATATTGCTTTTTTATATTGGCTTACAGATAAAGAAGAATTAGAAGATGTCTATTTTAAAACGATGAGGTTAGAAATAGAGAAACTTGCAGGAGAATTTAATGTAGAGTTAACAACCTATAAAATTACTGAAGGAATCACAAAAATCCCAGATAATATCGAAGGGTTCATTGCAGTAGGTACCTTCTCGGATAAAGAGTTAGAATATTTAAGAGGGATAACGCCAAACGGAGTGTTTATTGATTCTACACCTGATCCAAATCATTATGATTCAGTAAGACCCGATTTAGCGCAAGTGACAACAACAACAATTGACTTTTTAATTGAAAAGGGACATAAAGATATTGGTTTAGTTGGGGGTACATATCATAATCCCAACACGGATGAAGATGAAATGGATATACGTGAACGAACATTTCGTAACTATATGATGGAAAAAGGTTTATTGAAGGATGACTATATTTTTTGTCATAGAGGATTTTCTGTTGATAATGGCTATAATTTGATGACGAATGCAATTGAAAAATTGGGAGATCAGTTACCAACAGCCTTTTTCGTAGCTGGGGATCCGATTGCAGTTGGTTGTCTTCAAGCGTTGAATGAAAAGGGGATTGCAATACCTAATAGAGTAAGTATTATTAGCATTAATAATATTAGTGTTGCGAAGTATGTATCGCCACCTTTAACTACTTTTCATATTGACTTGCAGGAGATTTGTATAAATGCAATCGAATTACTGCTAGAACGAGTCATAAAAAAACGGAAGATTGTTAAAACATTATACCTTGGATCAGAATTAGTAATTAGAAAGAGTACAAATTAAATCAGTTAAGCTGAAAATAACTTAGGAAACTAAGTTATTTTTTTGTTGTGAAGGAAACTACTAATTAGTGCTGTGATAATGCTTTGTTATCCGGTACCGGCGCTGCGCACCTAATAGACTTCCATTGCAAAAGGTAAACAACTTTTTATTTTCGTAAACTTTTTTACTTATAGTAGTAAAAAAGTTGTTTACAAGTTTTCTTGCAGGTGCTATATTTATTCTTGTAAAACGCTTTCACCTTAAATGATATCGTTTTGAATCTATTTTGAAGGGATGTATTCTCCATGAAGAGCTATAAAAAGTTATTTGGAATGATGAGTGGTATTGCTTTAAGTTTAGCGCTAGTTGGTTGTGGACCTCAGGAAAGTAGTGAAGAAGGTTCAGAGGTTAAGGACGAAACGAAAACTCAGGAATTATTAGTGTGGGAAGATATAGAGAAATCATCAGGTATTAAAGATGCCGTTGCAAAATTTGAAGAAGAGCATGATGTTACCGTAAAAGTTGTAGAAAAGGCTTATGCTCAGCAAATTGAAGATTTACGTTTAGATGGTCCAGCTGGTACAGGTCCAGATGTATTGACAATGCCTGGTGACCAAATTGGAACGGCAGTGACAGAAGGATTAATTAAAGAATTGGATGTTAGTGAAGATATACAATCTATTTATACTGAAGTTGCTATGCAGTCGCAAAAAGTAGATAACAAAGTTTACGGATTACCAAAAGCAGTTGAAACAACAATGCTTTATTATAATAAAGATCTTGTTTCTGAGGAAGAGCTACCAGCAACATTAGATGAATGGTATGAGTTTTCTAAAGAAGTAACTGATGGTGAAAAGTTTGGATTCTTGGCATTATTTGATCAAATTTATTATGCGCAAAGTGTTTTGAGTGGATATGGCGGATATATCTTTGGTAAAGATGATAGCGGTGCATTTGATGCAGCTGATATCGGTTTAAACAATCAAGGTGCAGTTGAAGGTGCGCAGTACATTCAGAAGTTTTATCAAGAGGGATTGTTCCCAGCAGGAATTATCGGAGAACAAGGTATTAATGTATTAGAATCTTTATTCACAGAAGGAAAAGCTGCAGCTATTATCTCTGGCCCTTGGAATATTGATCCTTTTACAAAGGCAGGAGTTAATTTCGGTGTAGCTAAATTACCAGCATTATCAAATGGTGAAAACATGAGCTCATTCGTTGGTGTGAAAAGCTACAATGTCAGCAGTTATTCAAAAAATGCTGAGCTTGCTGAAGAGTTAGTGGAATTCCTTGCGAACGAAGAAAACTCTAAAAAACGTTTTGAAGTAACAAAAGAAGTTCCAGCGGTACAAGCTTTAGCAAATGATCCTGTTGTAGCAGAAAGTGAGGCAGCACAAGCTGTTGCGGAACAATCTCAGTTCTCAGAATTAACACCTAATATTCCTGAAATGAACGAAGTTTGGACACCAGCAGATGCAGCATTACAAACAATCGCTACGGGTAAGGCACAACCGAAAGCAGCATTAGATCAAGCGGTTGAAACAATTAAAGGACAAATTGAAGCAAAACACGGTGGTAAATAAAGTGTAGACATCCTGTCCGTTAAGGATAGAAAAATTAGTTCATAAATAGTGGTGTCAAACGCTATATAAGTTTGGCGCCATTTATTATAAGGAGGAATCGATGAATTAATCTGATCTTCTCCTATATATAAAGAGGTGAAAAAATGCAACATCGTAGAATTGCCTTACTATTATCGATTATTCCTGGGCTTGGTCAATTTTATAATAAACAATGGATAAAAGGCTTTATGTTCTTAGTTCTTGGTGTATCGTTTTTTGCAGTATTTGCAGACCTGTTGAACATGGGGTTTTGGGGTCTTTTTACGCTTGGAACAGAGGTGCCGCGTGACAACTCGGTCTTCCTTTTAGCGGAAGGGATAATCGCGGTAATCGTTACGTGTTTTGGTCTAGCAATCTATTACTTAAATTTACGTGATGCGTTTAAAAATGGAAAATTACGTGATGAGGAAAAGGAGCTAAGTTCTCTTAAAGCTCAGTATCAGAATTTAATTTCACAAGGCTATCCATATGTGGTAAGTGGACCATCACTATTTATTTTAATCTTTGCTGTCATTTTTCCAATCTTATTTAGTTTTGCGTTAGCATTTACGAACTACGACTTATATCATTCCCCACCTGCTAATTTAGCTGATTGGGTAGGCTTACAAACATTCGCTGAAATTTTCACGGTTGATATTTGGCGGGCAACCTTCTTTGATGTGTTAGCTTGGACGGTCATATGGACTTTAGTAGCTTCTACTATTCAAGTTAGTATTGGTATTTTCCTAGCTGTATTAGTGAATCAAAAGGAAATTCGATTTAAGAGGTTTATCCGTACAGTACTAGTGTTACCATGGGCGGTTCCAGGGTTTGTTACCATTTTAATTTTTGCTGGATTGTTTAATGATAGCTTTGGAGCGGTTAATAACGATATTTTAGCCGCATTTGGAATTGATGCAATTCCTTGGCTGACAGATGCGAATTGGTCAAAATTAGCCTTAATTCTCATGCAAGGCTGGTTAGGATTCCCGTATATCTTTTTAGTGACAACTGGTGTTTTACAATCAATTCCTGAAGATCTTTATGAAGCAGCGACAATTGATGGTGCATCAGTGTTTGCGAAGTTTAAGAATATTACAATGCCAATGATTTTAATTGCAATGGCGCCAATAATCATTACCCAGTATACGTTTAACTTTAATAACTTTAATATTATCTATCTTTTCAATGGCGGTGGTCCTGCAGTTCCTGGATCAACGGCTGGAGGGACGGATATATTAGTTTCCTGGATTTACAAGTTAACGATGCAATCAAGTCAATATTCTCTAGCGGCAGCATTAACGATCTTGTTATCTGTCTTTGTTATAGCGATTGCTTTATGGCAATTCAGAAGAACAAATTCATTTAAAGAGGGGGCTTAAGAGGTGATGAGAAACATGAAGACAAAAAAATCCTTTGGTCTCTTTATTTCTTATACAATATTAGCTTTTATGATGGTTATCATTATTTACCCTTTACTTTGGACGGTTGGTGCTAGCTTTAATCCTGGTAACAGCTTAATTAGTACGTCAATCATTCCGAAAAATCCAACATTGGATCATTATCGAGAATTGTTCGCTGGTAAGGAAAGTTTACAATATGGCCATTGGTATTTAAACTCACTAAAAATTAGTTTGTTTACGATGTTAGGTACCATTGTGAGTGTCTCCTTTACAGCCTATGCATTCTCGCGTTTTCGCTTTAAAGGTAGAAAGAATGCCTTAACGTTATTTCTCTTGCTACAAATGATTCCTCAGTTTTCAGCGTTAATTGCTTTATTCGTTTTAGCACAGATCTTAGGGATGATGAATAGTCATTGGTTGTTAATCCTTCTTTATATTGGTGGGCAAATTCCAATGAATACGTATTTAATGAAAGGGTATATGGATTCGATTCCAATTGATTTAGACGAAAGTGCCAAGATTGATGGGGCGAGCAATACGAGAATCTTTTTACAAATTATTATGCCTTTATCAAGACCAATGGTGGCAGTCGTTGCGATGAATGGCTTTACAGGTCCACTTGGAGATTTCGTTTTATCCTCGACGATCCTGAGATCACCTGAAGCTTACACACTGCCAATTGGTTTATATAACCTTGTAAATGATGTAATGGGTGCAAGCTACACAACTTTCGCAGCAGGAGCAATTTTAATCAGTATACCAATTGCTATAATCTTTATTCTTTTACAAAAGAACTTTGTATCAGGCTTAACAGCAGGTGGAACGAAAGGTTAATGGAAATATGGTTTTAAAAGGAGATCGTTATGACAAAAGGTGATAAAACATATACAACAAAAGCAAACTTTATGCTCCATGGCGGAGATTATAATCCTGATCAATGGTTAGATCGACCAGATATTTTAGCTGATGATATCAAATTGATGAAGCTTTCACATACAAATACGTTTTCTGTTGGAATCTTTGCTTGGAGCGCACTTGAGCCTGAAGAAGGGGTATATAACTTTGAATGGCTAGATGAGATTTTCGAAAATATTTACAAGAATGGCGGACGTATTATTCTAGCCACACCAAGTGGGGCGCGTCCTGCATGGTTGTCACAGAAATATCCTGAAGTTTTGCGTGTGAATGCGAGTAGAATGAAACAATTACATGGTGGAAGACATAATCATTGTTTTAGTTCAGAAGTTTACCGTGAAAAAACACAGAATATAAATCGGTTGTTAGCAGAAAGATATGGTAATCATCCAGGTCTCATCATGTGGCATATTTCAAATGAATATAGTGGGGAATGTCATTGTGATCAATGTCAACATGCCTTTAGACATTGGCTTAAGCAGAAATATGATCATGATCTAAAAGCTTTAAATGATGCATGGTGGACAAATTTTTGGAGTCACACGTACAGTGATTGGTCACAAGTAGAATCCCCATCACCAATCGGGGAAAATGCCGTACATGGCTTAAACTTGGATTGGCGTCGATTTGTAACTGACCAGACGATTTCGTTCTTTGAAAATGAAATTGTTCCATTAAAAGAAATGACACCTAATATTCCAATTACAACGAACTTTATGGCTGACACATTTGATTTAATTCCATTTCAAGCACTAGATTATAGCAAGTTTGCCAAACATCTTGATGTTATAAGTTGGGATGCGTATCCTGCGTGGCACAATGATTGGGAAAGTACAGCTGATTTGGCGATGAAGGTAGGCTTTATTAATGACTTGTACCGAAGTCTTAAACAACAACCATTTTTATTAATGGAATCTACACCAAGTGGAGTTAACTGGCATGATGTGAATAAAACAAAACGTCCAGGTATGCACTTGCTTTCATCGATGCAAATGCTTGCTCATGGATCTGATAGTATCCTATATTTCCAATGGCGAAAATCCCGTGGATCTTCGGAAAAATTCCATGGTGCTGTTGTCGATCATGATAATAGTTCAGAAAATCGTGTTTTCAAAGAGGTTGCTAAAGTTGGTGAAACGTTAGAAAAGCTATCTGAAGTTGTGGGTACGAACCGTACGTCAGATGTTGCGATTTTGTACGATTGGGAGAACAATTGGGCGATAAATGATGCACAAGGCTTTGGAATGAAGACGAAGCGTTACCCGCAAACATTACAACAGCATTATCGCACCTTCTGGGAAAAAGATATTTCAGTAGATGTGATTACGAAAGAACAAGATTTTGCTGCGTATAAATTATTGATCGTTCCAATGCTCTATTTAGTAAGTGAAGAAACGATTTCACGATTAAAAGCATTTGTCGCGAGCGGCGGTACATTGGTTATGACCTATATAAGTGGTATCGTGAATGAACATGATTTAACCTATATGGGTG